>JAEYOU010000711.1 GCA_023411405.1 Pseudomonadota bacterium
TCCCCATGGTCCTCCGCGCCGAGCCGCGCGCGCCGTTCGCGTTCGGCCCGCCGCCTGCGCCCCGGATCGAGGAGCGCCCCGCGTTCCGCGCCGTCGGGATGGGCACGCGCGCGCCGACGCGGCGGTACCAGTCGTTCGTGGACATCCCCGCGTTCTGGGACGACTGGCTGCGCCACGAGCGGTGGCGTGCCATCGGCGGCGCGCTGCCGGGCCGCCCGCACTACGGGCTCATCCGCGCCTACGCGAGCGGCGAGATCGAGTACGTCATCGCGCTCGAGGTCGCGCCCCGGACCGCCGCGCCGCGCGGGTACCGCGCCGTCGACGTGCCGGCCGGGACCTACGCGGTCTTCACCGCGACGGGCGAGGCCACGCGGACCGCGCAGTCGCTCGCGCTGGGCGCGTTCGGCGTCTGGCTCCCGGCCTCGAAGGAGCGGCAGCGGCCGGGCGCGTGGGAGTTCGAGGCGTACCACGAGGATCCGGGCCTGCCGCCGGGGCAGCTGCGCGTCGAGGTGGGGGTGCCGCTCCTGCCCCGCGCACCGTGAGAATGCCCGCGGCTCACGCCTTCGACTCCGCGAGGAGCCGCGGGATCCCCTCCGCGTCGAGCGGGAGGCCGGGGTTCCAGGCCACCTCCCACGCGACGCCGTCCGGATCGGCGAAGTACCCGCTCCGTCCACCCCACGCGGCGTCCTCGGCCGGCCTCAGGATCCGCCCACCCCGCCCCGCGACGTCGTCGAGCACGCGATCGACCTCCTCGCGCGTGCGGACGTTGTGCGCCAGCGTGAAGCCGGCGAACCCCGCCCCGCCCGCGTCCGGGAGGCGCGCGTCCTCGGCCAGGAGCTTGCGCGGGTAGAGGGCGAGCGCGACGCCGCCCGCCTGGAAGAAGACGACGTCGCCGACCGACTGCGGCGCCGCGGTCCAGCCGAGCACCTCCTCGTAGAAGGTCCGCGCGCGGTCGAGGTTGGCGACGCCGAGGGTGACGAGCGTGACGCGAGGGTCCATGCCGGGACTCTAGCTCAGGGGTGATGTCCGCGCGCCTCGCGGCTCGTGCCGAGCTCCTCCACGATCCGCCGCACCAGCTCCGCCGCCGGGAGCGCGCGGACGCGGCGTGACGCGGTCCGCTCCGCGCGGGGCGCCCGCCGCCCCCCCCCCGCCACCTGTCCTTGCCCGGCCGGATACTCGATCGGTGAAGGTGCCGGACACATCATTGGGGCGAATGGACCGTATCGCCGACATCCTTTGCATGGCGACGGCGATCCTGGGGATCTGGACGGTGGTCTCCGTCGTGGCCACGTTCCCGGTGGCCGCCCTGTTCAGGGCCCAGGCCCGGCGCGAGGTGCTCTGGCGGCGGGCGGAGCGCCGGCGCGTCTGGATCGAGGCGGTGCGCTGAGCCCGCGGCAGCCCGGTCACTCGGCCCGGAGCGTCTTCACCTCGAGCGTGATCGCCCCCTCGGCGCCCTCGGGCGGGGCGCCGCCGGAGAGGCAGAACTCCGGGGCCGGACCGAGGGTGAGCTTCCGCTGCCAGAGCTCCGCGGGCGGCACGCGGGCGAGGAAGTCCGGATACGGAACCGCCGCCGGCTTGCCGAACCAGACCACCTGGCCCGCTCCGGACGCGCCCTCGCGGATCCGGCCGTACAGCCCGGCCGTGCCGCCGCGCGCCAGGCGCGCCGCGGCGTCGTGGGGAGCGCGCGTGGCTCCCGAGACGGCGGCCCGCTCGAGGGCGCCGAGCGCCGCGTAATCCTCGAGGAGGTACCAATCCTCGAAGGCGCGCGGCGCGGGGAGCCACGGCACCCCGCGCACCTCGCGCACGCGCGCGCCCTGGAAGCCCTCCGGCGGCGCCGCGCGGAGCGCCCGGTGGAACGCGGCAAGGCGATCGGCGTAGCGATCGAGGTCTACGTCGGGCGCAGGCCAGTGCCAGAACACGTAGGCGAGCATGGACGTCGTGTAGCGGGCACGGCGCGCTTGGGCAGGGTCCGGCCGTGGGCTACACTCGCAGACGATGAGGGCGCCCCGGGTCCTGGCGATGTTGCTCGCGCTCGCGCTCGGCGCCGCCTGCAGGCGGTCCGAGCCGATCCGGGTCGGCCTGGTCGCAGGGCTGAGCGGACGGCACTACGACCTCGGCGTCGCCTGCCGGAACGGAGCCCAGCTCGCGATCGAGGACGTGAACGCCGCCGGCGGCGTCCGGGGCCGCACGCTCGAGCTCCTCGTGCGGGACGACGGGCAGGATCCGGAGAGGGCCCGGACGGCGGTGCGCGCGCTGATCGCCGCGGGCGTCGTCGCGATCGTCGGGCACTGCACGAGCGCGATGGCCCAGGCGACGCTGCCCATCGCGAACGAGGCGCGCGTGCTCATGATCTCGCCGACCGTCAGCTCGGCCGCGCTCCTGGCGCAGGACGACTGGCTCATCCTTGCGGATGCGTCGGGGACGACCACGGCCGAAGGGCTCGCCGACTACCTCGCGCGGACGCGCGGGGGGCACGCCGTGAGCGTCCTCCTCGACGCCTCCAACCGGGCGTACGCGGAGCCTTGGCGCAGGACGTTCACCGCCTCCCTCGAGGCGCGCGGAGGGCGCGTCGCCCGCGTCGTCGAGTTCACCTCGGGTCAGGTGGGGTCGTACGCCGCGCTCGCGGGCGCGGCGCTCGCCGAGGAGCCCGACGCGGTGCTCGTGATCGCCAACGCCCTCGACACCGCCATGCTCGCCCAGCAGATCCGGAAGCGCACGCCCGGCCCCGCCGGCGTCCAGCTGCTGGGCACCGGGTGGAGCTTCACCGACGACCTCGTGCGCCACGGCGGCTCGGCGGTCGAGCGCGCGATCTTCGTCCACAAGGTGAACCCGGACGACACCCGGCCGCCCGCGACGCGGTTCCGCACGATCTACGCCGAGCGGTTCGGGACCGCGCCGTTCTTCGCCGCGATCGAGGCCTACGACTCCGTGCAGCTCCTCGCCGCCGGGCTCGCCCGCGACCCGACGCGCGAGGGCGTGCGCCGCGCGATCCTGTCCCTGGGGACCTTCCGGGGCCTCACGGAGGAGTTCGCCATCGATCGGTTCGGCGACGCGCACCGGCGCAACCACATCTCGACCGTCCGCGACGGGCGGTTCCTCCTCCTCGAATGACCCGCGCGCCGGCCACCCTCCGGGTCCGGCTCGCCGCCGTGACGCTGGCGCTCGTGCTCGCGCCCGCCCTCCTCTCGGCGGCGGCGATGGTCGTCTGGGGGACGCGCGAGGTCGAGGGGCGGGCGCGGGAGCGGAACGAGTCGCTGGCGCGCGCGCTCGCGGGCGAGGTGCAGCAGCTCCTCGAGGCGCGGCGGGCGCTGACCGAGGAGGTGGCGCTCATCGCCGCGGTCGAGCGGGGCCGCGGACCGACCGCGGTCCGGGACGGCCTCGCGGCGCACCTGCGGGCCAACCCGACCATCCAGTCGATCCTGCTCCTCGACGGCGCCGGCCACGTGTTCGAGGCGGTGCCGCCCGATCCCGACGCCGTCGGCCTGGATCTCTCCGGCGCGGACCACGTGCGCCGCGCGCTCGAGACCCGTGCGCCGGGCTGGGCGGTGACCGAGTCGCTCCAGACCGGCCGGCCGGTGATCGCGCTGGCCGTGGCGCGCGCGGGCGCGGCGGCGGTGAGCTACCTCGACCGGAAAGTGCTCGAGGAGATCGTGCAGGGCGCGGGCGCCCAGGGGCGGTCCGCGGCGATCCTCGCGCCCGACGCGTCCTACGTCGCGGCGAGCGAGCCGCGGCTCGCGGACGAGCACATGGTCCTCGAGCTGCCGCTCGTGCGCGCCGGGCTCGCCGGCGAGGTCCGCTCCGGCCCCTACCGCCACGACGGGCGCGACTGGACGGGGAGCGTCTGGCCGGTGCGAGCCGCCGGCTGGGTGGTGCTCGTGAGCCAACCGCTCGAGCACGCGACCGCCGGCGTGCGGCGGCTCCAGCTCGGGCTGGGCCTCGCGGCGCTCGCCTTCTCGGCGCTGGCCATCGCCGCCAGCCTCGCCGTGGCGCGGCGCGTGGTCCAGCCGTTCGAGGCGCTGGCGCGATCGATCCGCCGCGTCGCGCAGGGCGCGTACCGCGAGGAGCCGGAGCCGGCGCCGCGCGGGTACGCGGAGGTCGCGGAGCTGGCGCGGGCGTTCCAGGAGATGGCCGCGGCCGTGCGCTCCCGCGAGGAGGCGCTCGCCCGGTCGGAGCGGAGCTACCGGCAGCTCGTGGACAACTCGCTCGTCGGCGTCGGCCGCGCGCGCCTCGACGGCACGATCGTCTTCGGCAACGCGGCGATGGGGCGCCTCTTCGGCGCGGCGACGCTGGAGGAGATCACCCGCGTCCGGATGGACGACCTCTACGTCGACCCCGCGCGCCGGGAGGAGCTCCTCGCGCAGCTCGCGGCGCACGGGACCGTGACCAGCTTCGAGGCGCGCATCCGCGCCCTCGACGGTCGGGAGCGCGCCCTCATCTTCAACGCGTCGCTCGAGGGCGAGCTCATCACCGTGATGGCGCTCGACGTGACCGAGCGCCAGCAGCTCGAGCGCCAGCTCCAGCACGCGCAGAAGCTCGAGGCGGTGGGCCGGCTCGCCGGCGGGATCGCGCACGACTTCAACAACCTGCTCACCGCCATCGTCGGGTTCGCCGGCCTGCTCCAGGAGGAGCTGCCCGAGGCCGACCCGCGGCGGGAGTGCGTCACGGGCATCCTCCAGTCGGCCCACCGCGCCTCGCACCTGACGCGCAGCCTGCTCGCGTACAGCCGCAAGCAGCTCATGCAGCCGCGGCCGGTGGACCTCTGCGACGTGATCCGGACGGTGGACAAGCTCCTCCGTCGGATCATCGGCGAGGACGTCGAGCTCGGGCTCGAGCTCCCCGCGCGCGGGCTGCCGGCGTTCGCCGACCCGGGGCAGCTCGAGCAGGTGCTCGTGAACCTCTGCACGAACGCGCGCGACGCCATGCCGGGCGGCGGCACCCTCCGGATCGTCGGCGACGAGCGCACGCTGGACGCGGAGGAGGCGCGGGCGCGCGCGCTCGCACGCGCGGGCCGCCACGTGCGCGTGCGGGTGCTGGACTCCGGACGCGGGATGAAGCCGGAGGTGATCGCCCAGGCCTTCGAGCCGTTCTTCACCACCAAGCCGCCGGGTGCCGGGACCGGCCTCGGCCTCTCGATCGTCTACGGCATCGTGCGCCAGCACGGCGGGCACGTGGAGGTGGAGAGCGCGCCCGGGAGCGGGACCTGCGTGACGATCCTCCTCCCCCGCCACGAGGGCCCGGTCGCCGCCCAGCCGCCCGCGGCCGTCCGCCGGGCGCCGCGCGGCCGCGAGACGGTGCTGCTCGCGGAGGACGAGCCGCTCGTCCGATCGGTGCTCCGCCGCACGCTCGCCGGGGCCGGCTACGAGGTCGTCGAGGCCGAGGACGGCGAGGAGGCGATCCGGAAGTTCGAGGCGCACCGCGCCCGGATCGCGCTCTGCCTGCTCGACGTGGTGATGCCCCGGAAGAACGGCCGCGAGGCCGCCGAGGCGATCCGCGCCCTCGCGCCCGACGTGCCGATCCTGTTCGCGAGCGGCTACGCCGCCGACGTGCTCGAGGCGCGCGGTCACGGCAGCCCCGACCCCGAGGTGATCGCCAAGCCGATCTCGCCCGCGGAGCTCCTGCAGCGCGTGCGGGAGCGGCTGGATCGGGGCGACGACCGGTCTCGCCCATAGCGCCGCGACCCAGAGACGTTGCGCCGCTCGCCGCTCACCCTTCGACAGGCTCAGGGCGAGCGGTCTCTCATGCACCCTCGTGCTGAGCCTGTCGAAGCACGAGCGGGAGCAGGTGCCGGCGACGCGTCATCGCGTCGACGCCCCGCCCCTCCGCACGCTACAGTGCCGGCGGAGGGGACGCGATGCCGATCCTGAGCCGAGGAGCGCCGTGCGCGGTCGCAGTCGTGGTCACTGTCGCCCTGGGCTGCGCTGGCGCGGAGCGGGCGCGCGGCGAACGGAGCGGCGCCCCCTGGCGGGAGCTCGCGACCGAGCACTTCGTCCTCCGGACCGACATCTCCTCCGACAGCGCCCGGCGGCTCGTCGCGGAGCTCGAGCTCCAGCGGGCCCTCCTCGTCCAGGCCCTGCCCGCGCTCGCGGCCGTCCGGGAGCGGCTGGAGGTGTACGCGCTCTCCTCGCGCGAGGACTACTGGGAGACCACCGGCCAGCGCACCGATTACATCGGGCACCTCCACCTGGGCGAGGGCGGCCAGCGGTACGTGGTCCTCTTCGTGAGCCCGAGCGGCGTCGCGGAGGACCAGACCACCACGGTGGCGCACGAGCTCGCCCACGCGCTGCTCTGGCAGGTCGTCCCCGCCCAGCCCCGCTGGTTCAGCGAGGGGCTCGCCGAGTACGTCGAGTCCGTCGCCCGGGAGCGCGGCGGCAAGCGCTGGGTCGGGCTCCGCGCCAACCACTACGAGGAGATCGACCCGCTCCCCGTCCGCGATCTCCTCTCCTGGCGACAGGCGGGGCACGGCCGGGAGTGGCGTTACTACCAGTCCGCGTTCGTCCTGGTGCGATACCTGGACACCGAGCAGCCGGCCGGCTTCGCCGAGCTCCGGCGCCGGCTCGCGGCAGGGGAGGAGGGCGAGGCTGCCTGGAACGCCGCGTTTCCGCGCTGGAGCCTGGCGAGGGACGGCGCGACCGCGGAGCTGGACCGCATCCTCCGCGCCCGGGCCAAGGACAAGGGAGGGACACGGGAGGTCTCGGCCGCCGTGACGGTGACGCCCTCCGAGCGGCTCCTCTCGGCGTCCGAGGAGCACACGGTCCGGCTGACCATCCCGCAGCGGTGGACGCCCGCGCTCGTGAAGAGGCTCACCGAGGCCGCCCTGGCCGTCGATCCCCGCCACACGCGGGCGCTGCTGGTCCTCGCCGACGCCGCGCAGGGCGACGGCGCCGCGCTCGCCCTCGCGCGTTCGGCGGTGGTCGCCCGCCCGGAGGATCCGCTCTCCTGGGTCTACCTGGCCTGGTACCTGCCCACCGAACGCAGCGCCGAGCGGGAGGCCGCGCTCCGGCGCGCCGTGGAGCTCGCGCCGGAGGACCCGCTCCCCCTGGCGCGCCTCTCCCTCGAGATCGTGCTGGAGAACCCCGAGGAGGCTTCGGGCCTCGCGGCCCGGGCGCGCGATCGCGGTCCGTGGAGCACGTATCTCCACGCCGTCGCCGCGGCGGCGTTCTCGCGGCAGGGTCGCTGCGAGGAGGCGCGGGCCGAGGTGCGGTTCGCGCGCACCCTGGCCACGGGCCTCGAGCGGCTGAACGCCATGCTGGAGGCGCCCGGGGAGCTGTGCGGCGCGCCGGCGGAGCGGGCCAGGCGGCTGGCCCTCGACGCCGGGTGGGCGATCACGCAAGGGCGGCTCGCGCCCGCGCTGCGCCTCGCCGACGCCGCCCTGGCCGGGGCCCCGGACGACCCCAACGCCTGGAACCAGCGCGGGCGGGTACTGGATCGGACGGGCCGGCTCGCGGAGGCGGAGGAGGCCTACCGACGCGCGGTCCGATCCGACCCGAAGCACCCGCATGCGTGGGCGAACCTCGGCCTCCTGCTGC
Source organism: Pseudomonadota bacterium (assembly GCA_023411405.1). Classification (GTDB taxonomy): domain Bacteria; phylum Myxococcota; class Myxococcia; order Myxococcales; family Anaeromyxobacteraceae; genus Anaeromyxobacter. The sequence continues at coordinate 7,527 of JAEYOU010000711.1, forward strand.
GGCGGCGCGGGCGGCCGGCGGAGGCGATGGACATGTTTCGCCGCCAGGCGGACGTCGCGCAGGATCGGGCGCTCGCCCATCGCGAGCTGGGGCTCCTGCTCCTCCAGGAGGGCCGGGCCGCCGAGGCGATCGCCCCGCTGGAGCAGGCCGCGGCGCTCGAGCCCAAGGAGCCGGCGGCGCCGTTCGCGCTCGGCCGCGCCCATCTCGCGCTGGGGCAGGCGAGGCGGGCGGTCGACGCCCTCGAGCACGCGCTCTCGCTCCGGCGCAGCCCCTACTGGCTGAACGAGGCCGCGTGGGTCCTCGCCGACGCGAACGCCGAGCTCGACCGCGCGGACGCCTGGGCGGAGGCCGCGGTGGCGGGACACGCCCGGCACCTCGCGGCGCTGCGGGAGGCGAGGACGTTCGAGGGAGAGGCCGACACCACCCGGCTCCTCGGCAACGCCTGGGACACGCTGGGCTGGGTACGTTTCCGGCAAGGCAGGCTCGTGGAGGCCGAGCGGTGGATCGCCGCCGCCGAGCGGCTCCATCCGAGCGCGGTGATCTCCGCGCACCTCGGCGAGCTCCTCGAGCGAGCGGAGCGGGCTCCAGAGGCGATCGCCGCCTACGCCCGCGCGGTCGTCCAGGACAGGAAGAGCGGCGCGCGCGCCCGGCTGGAGGCGCTCGCGGGCGCAGGCGGCGTCGCCGGGGCGACGTCCCGGGCGCGGGCCGAGCTCCAGGCCCGGCGTACCCTCGCGGCCGCCGCAGCGGCGACG
>JAEYOU010000021.1 GCA_023411405.1 Pseudomonadota bacterium
GCCCGCGCCGGAGAGCGGCGTCACGCTCCCGCTGCCGGACGCCGGTCCCACGTTCGCGTTCCCGCGCGCCGCGCCGGGCCCGGAGCCCGCGGCGCCGCACGGCTACTTCGGCCGGCTCCGCTACATCGGCCAGCACGCGCGCACGTACCTCCTCTGCGAGGCGCCGGGCGGCACGCTGGTCGTGATCGACCAGCACGCCAGCCACGAGCGCGTCCTCTTCCAGCGGCTGCGGGAGGCCTTCCGCGGCCGGGCGCTCGCCGTGCAGCCGTACCTGCTCCCGCAGGTCGTGACGCTGGCGCCGGCCACCGCCCGGGCGCTCGAGGGCGGGCTCGCCGAGCTCGCCAGGGTCGGGCTGGACGTCGAGCCGTTCGGCGGCGACAGCTTCGCCGTGAAGGGCGCGCCGGCGTTGCTCGCGGGCGTGGACGCGGCCGCCCTCCTCGGCGACCTCGCGGGGCAGCTCGCGGACGTCGAGCGCGGCGGAGCGGTCGAGGAGGCCTTCCACGACGTGCTCGCGACGATGGCCTGCCACGCCGCCGTGCGGGCGAACCAGGACGTCGCGCCCGAGGAGGTGCGCGCGCTCCTCGACGCGCTGGACGCGATCGACTTCAAGGCGCGGTGCCCGCATGGTCGGCCGGTGGTGTTCGAGCTCCCGCTCGCCGAGATCGAGAAGCAGGTCGACCGCCGCTGACGCGCCCCGGAGACACTGACGCAACTGGTCGTCGATGGTCGGTAGCCAGTCGTCGGGAACGGCTCCGGCCATGACTGCTGTCCACCAACTGGGGCTGAACGGACTGCGGTTTTCTTCTTCACCGTTCCGGATCTTTCATCTTCGGATCCCCCTGAGAGGGTGCAGGCTGTAGGAGTTGTCGGGGCAGCTCCTGTAAAAGGTTCCGGCGTCACGGGGCGCTCGCCCGGCGGACGACGCGCGTGGAGGCCGTGAGGCGCCAAAGTGGGCAGCCCGCAGACGAGGCACGGTCGATGCAAAAGGATCGAGCCGTGCGTGGCGCGATCACAGGCAAGGATGTCCTGATCCACTCCCTGACGATCCTCCGGCTCTGGGGACCCAGCGTGTACATCCGATGCCTGCGCGCCGTGGTGCGCCGCGAGGAGTGCACGTTCCTCGGGGTCCTCTCCTCGGCCGAGCATCCGACGCGCGCCTGATCCGGACGTCAGGGCGTGCGCTGACGTGGCGCCGCGGCCAGCGTCGTGGCACATTCGCCGGCCGTGCCTCCGCGGGATCCGCGTTACAGACCCTTCCGTACGGCCCTGTGGGGCCTGTACTTCGCCGCGATCGCCCTGGCGCTCGTGGTCCTCCTCTCCAGCATCGTGAAGCACCTGCGAGGCCCCCATCGCCCGCCCCGCACCGGGGCGCTGCCCACCCGGGCGTTCCTCCGGGTCTGCGTCTCGGAGCTCGAGGGCCTGCACCGCGAGCAGAACGCCCGCGCCTGGCGCCTCGGCGAGGAGGTCGGCAGCGAGGGAGCGATCCCGCGCTGGGAGGTCTGGGCGCGCGACTGGGAGCAGCGGGTGGACGACCTGTCGGACCGCTGCCGGCTCGACGCCTCGGAGCCGGACCCGCAGGGCTTCGGCGGCCGGGCGGAGCTCGCCCGCGCCCGCGACGCCGTCCTCGGGCTGCACCGCGCCTACCGCGCGCAGGTGAACCGCTTCGCGCAGGACGAGGTGAGCGCCGCGCGCAACGCGGCGGTGGCGCTGGAGCAGGCGAAGGACGCGCTCCGGCGGAGCCCGTGAGAGCCCGGAGGGCCGCTCCGGGGCTGGGGCCCGGGCTCGTTCACGGGGCCACCGGGCAGGGAAGGTTCTCGCTCACGAAGACCCAGCGATAGGTCTGCGTCTCGAACTGGACGCTGCCGTTGCCCACCGCGGTGCGGAACGGGAAGGGCGTGGGCGATCCTTCGAAGCAGTGCTCGGTCCGGTCGGCCTCGTCGTCGAAGCGGTTCGAGACCACGAGCTCCACGACGTGGACCACGCCCGCGCCGGTCTGGCTGGTGCCGCCCCCCAGGACCGCCGGGTGATCGTACGGACGGAAGAGGTAGGGCGGGACCTGCCGGAGCGTCGGCTCCGGGGCGTCGTCGCCTGGACCCTGGATGACGCTCTGCGGCTGCGCGGGCTGGCAGCGCGCGCTGTTGCGCGGGTCGTAGTCCACGAACCAGCGCGCGGTCACCGGCTCGCTCGTGTTGGGGTCGACGAGCGTGGCGGCGAGGGCGTAGGCGGGGGCAGGGTTGCAGCCGGCGGGGACGCGGATCACCGCCTCCCGCAGATCGAGCTGATCCATGAGGATGCGGGGCGGCGTCACCGCGCCCGGGGGGTAGTCGGGCAGGGGCTGCGGCAGGGGGCAGCCGGCGAGCAGCAGCACGAGGGCCGCCGCGATACGGGCGCGGGTCACGCGACCTCCTCGGGATCGGGGGAGGGCGGCACCCCCCGGCGCTCCGCCTCGACCTTCTCGAGGTGGCGGAAGATGGTGCGGGGATCGACGCCCAGGTCCTTGGCGGTCTTGGTCCGGTTCCCGCCGTTCCGCTCCAGGACGTCGTTGATGTAGCGCTTCTGGAACTCCTCCTTCGCCTGCGCGAGCGGGAGGATGGGCTCGAGGATCTCCGGGCGGAGGTCGAGGTCCTCGGCGGAGACGAGGGCGCGGTCGGCGAGGACGACCGCCTTCTTCACCCGGTTCTCGAGCTCCCGGATGTTCCCGGGCCACGCGTACTTGCGCATCGCCACGAGCGCACCGGGCGTGAACCCGCGCACCCGCACCTCGAACTCCTTCGCGTACTTCTGGAGGAACCAGCGGGCGATCACCACGACGTCGTCGTCGCGCTCCCGGAGCGGCGGGAGCGCGATGGCGACGACGTTGAGCCGGTAGTAGAGGTCCTCGCGGAAGTTGCCGCGCTTGATCTCGTCCTCGAGCACCCGGTTCGTGGCCGCGATCACACGGAGGTCCACGGGCTCGGACCGGGCGTCCCCGACCTTCGTGACCGCGCGGTCCTGGAGCGCGCGCAGGATCTTGACCTGGAGCGCGGGCGGCATGTCGCCGATCTCGTCGAGGAACAGCGTCCCGCCGTGCGCCGCCTGGAACTTCCCGAGCCGGGTGGCGATGGCGCCGGTGAAGGCGCCCTTCACGTGGCCGAAGAGCTCGGACTCGAGGAGCGCCTCCGGGATGGCGCCGCAGTTCACCGCCACGAACGGGCCCGACGCCCGCGGGGAGCGGCGGTGGAGCTCGCGCGCCACCACCTCCTTGCCGGTGCCGGTCTCCCCCGTGACGAGCACCGAGATGTCGGTGGCGGCCACCTTCTCGATGCGCCGGTAGACCTCGCGCATCGACGCGCCCGAGCCGATGAGATCGCCGTACTGGCGCGAGGAGACCGCCTCCCGCAACGTGAGGTTCTCCCGCCGGAGCGAGTCGAGCAGGATCGCGTTCTGGACGAGGAGCGACGCCTGCGCGGCGAACACGGTGAGCGCCTCCAGGGCGCGATCGTCGAAGAGCGAGACGACGTTGTCGTTCCCGAGGTAGATGACGCCGAACACCTCGCCCTTCTGCATGAGCGGGGCGCAGAGCACGGAGCAGAGCTTCAGGTTGACCACCGACGAGGACCCGGACCACTCGGCGTCGTGCAGCGCGTCCGCGACGACGAGGGGCTTCCGGGATTCGACCACCCTGCGGATGATCGAGTCCGAGACCCGCTCCATCGCGCCGTCGATCGCCTCGCGCGCGAGGTTGCGCGACGCCTTCACGCTCATCTCCCCGTCCTCGAGGAGGATGAGGAACCCCTTGTCGGCGTGCGTGACCTCGAGGAGCGCCTCGAGCAGCTCGTCGAGGAGCCGGGCGAGGTCGGTCGTCCCGAGCAGCCGCTCCGAGAACCGGACCAGCGTCTCGAGCGCGAGCAGCCGCCCCCCCGCCGCGGCGCGCGGCGCCTCGACGCGCGGGGCGGGATCGAACGAGAGCTCGCTCGCGCCCACCCGGATCCGGTCGCCCGGCCCGAGCCGCGCGGACGAGCGGCGCCGGCCGTTCACGGTCATGTCGGCGCCCTCGTGGGCGGCGGCCTCCCAGGTCCGGCCGTCGAAGTGGATGTGGAGCGCGGTCGGCGGGAGCGTCGGGTCGGCGACCACGACGTCGTTCTCGGGATCGGTGCCCACGCTGGTGATACGCTTCACCAGGTCCGCCTCGCGCTCGGCGCCGTCGGGCCCGCGGATGATGAGCTTGGGCATGCGCGCGGGCCTCGTCAGAAGGTCCAGCCGAGCTTCAGGGTCGCGCCCTTGCCGCCGGGCGCGATCTCGGTCTCGACCAGCGGGACGTAGTGGTGGTGCGCGTCCCAGACGCCGTACGCGTAGAGCGCCCAGAACGCGCCCGCGGTGGCGTACTTGAGGGTGTCGAGCTGCCCGAGGAGGCGGCGGTCCGCGTCGCTGTAGGGCGGCCGCGAGCAGCCCGCCTGGCCGGCGACGCAGTTGCGCTGCCGGTCCTGGGCGATCTGGTTGTGCAGGAGGAAGGCGGTGATGTTGGCTGCGCCGAGCAGGACCTGCCCGGCGGCGATGGCCGTCCCCTTGCTCTTGTGGCCGTTCTGGAACTGGCCCGCGCCGAGCGGGAGCCAGTTGAAGAAGTAGTGGTGGCGCTCCACGCGCACGATGCGCGCCGGCGGGCCGTGGCGGGCCAGGTCCTCCGCGAGGAGCCGCCGCTTGGCCTCGTCGGCGAGGCGCTGCTCGGCCTGGAGCGCCCGTTTGCGCTCGCGCAGGGGGCCCAGGGCGGGCTCGTGCTCCTTCTTCACCCGGTCGAAGAACTCGACGATCGCCGGCGGGACGAGGAACGGGTCGAGCGAGAAGTCGGGATCGTGCGAGAGCAGGTTCACGAAGGCGGAGCGGGCCTGGGCGAGATCGCCGAGGTGGTACTCGGAGATCCCCAGCACCCGGTACGCGTCCACGAACTCGGCCTCGGTGAGGTCCGGATCGCCGGCGAGGAGCTGCCGGAGCGTGCCCGCGGCCTCGGCGTACGCGCCGAACTCGAACCGATCGCGGGCGCGCTTCAGCTCGGGCGGCGCGGCGAGCGAGAGGGCGAGCAGCAGGGGGACGGCGAGCGTCACGGCGGGACCTCCGTCTCGGGCGCCGCCACGGTCACCTCGGCGCCGGCGCGGAGCCGGACGGGGATCTCGCGCGGCGGCCCGTTGGGCGGCTCGAGGCCGATGCGCGCGGTGGCCTCGTAGGGGTTCTCGGCGTCGGGGGGCAGCGGGATGGCGAACGGCGCGCGCTGGGAGTCGCCGGCCGTCCCGAACGGCTTCCCGTTCACGAGGACGCGGGTGGCGGGCTCGCCTTCGATCCGCAGCCGCGCCGGGCGGGGCTCGAGCGGGACGCGGAGCTCGCCTGCGCGCTGGGCCTCTGCCGCGCTCAGCTGCCTCACGAAGGGTACGCAGCAGGCGTGCTCGATCTGGATCGTGTGGACGCCGGGGCCGATCGCGAACCGGACCTGCTGCTGGCCGCGGGCCACCTCGACGCCGTCGAGGAGCGCCCGCTCCGCGTACGGCCTCACGAAGACGGCGAGCGGGACGGGGCCGGTGGGCCCGTGCGCGCCACCCTCCCGGGC
>JAEYOU010000079.1 GCA_023411405.1 Pseudomonadota bacterium
GCCCCGGTCCGCGTGCCGGCCGGCCCTGCTGCGCCGCCGCCCGCCGCCGCCCCGCAGGGCGGTCCGGTGGACGAGGCCAAGGTCGCGCGCAGCCCGGTCTCCGGCATCGTGGTCCGCATCGCCGCCCAGGTCGGGCAGACGCTGCAGACCGGCGACGTCCTGATCGTGCTCGAGGCCATGAAGATGGAGACAAACATCACCGCGCCGAACGCAGGCAAGATCGCCGCCATCAAGGTGAACCAGGGCGACAGCGTGCAGTCCGGCCAGGTGGTCGTGGAGTTCGAATGACCAGCGAGATGCAGAACATCCCGGGGTTCCTGTTCTTCGATCACGTCGCCATCTCGGTGAAGAGGGGCGAGCTCGAGGCGCAGGTGGCGGCCTACAAGGCCATGGGCTTCACGGAGCTGCACCGCGAGGACGTGCTCGGCACCGATCAGGTGCGCGAGGTGCTCCTCCGCGTGGGCGACGGGCCGAACCTGATCCAGCTGCTCGAGCCGCTCAACGACGCCTCCCCGGTCGCGAAGCAGCTCGAGAAGAACGGCGGCCGCGGCGGCATCGCGCACATGGCGCTCCGCGTGAAGGACGCGAAGGTGGCCTACGACTACCTCCAGTCGAAGGGCTTCAAGCTCATCGACAAGGCGCCGCGGCCCGGCTCGCGCGGCACGACCGTCTTCTTCGTCCACCCCAAGACCACCGAGGCGGTCGCGTTCGGCTACCTCCTCGAGGTCGTCCAGGAGGGCACCGCTCATGCCTGAGAAGACCCCCGGTGCTGCGCACCTCCCGCCCGCCCTTCGACAGGCTCAGGGTGAGCGGGAGGGCTCCGAGCCCCTCGACCTCGCGAAGGAGTTCCCGCCCGTCCCCACCGCGGAGTGGGAGGCGGCCATCGCCAAGGATCTGAAGGGCGCCGACTACGACAAGAAGCTCGTCTGGCGGACCGAGGAGGGCATCTCGGTCCGGCCGTACTATCGGAGCGAGGCCGTGACCGGCCTCGCGCCCCAGCGCGCCGCCGGCCGCTGGGAGATCGCCCAGGGCGCGAAGCCCGGCCCCGACGCGATCCGCGCCGACCTCCTCCACGAGGCGGGCGCGCACGCGGTCCAGGAGCTCGGGTACGCGCTCGCCGCCGGCGTCGAGCGGCTCGCGAAGCTCACCGAGAAGGAACCGCTCGAGCAGGCGGCCCCCCAGGTCGAGTTCGTCTTCGCGGTCGGCCCGTACTACTTCACCGAGATCGCGAAGCTCCGCGCGGCGCGCCTCCTCTGGGCGCAGGTCGTCGCCGCGTTCGGCGCGGCCTCCGGCGAGGCGGTCCGGATGCGGATCGCCGTGCGCACCCCGCGGCGGAACAAGAGCGTCTTCGACCGGTACACGAACCTGCTCCGCGTCACCACCGAGGCGCTCTCGGCGGTCGTCGGCGGCTGCGACGCGCTCACGGTCGAGCCGTTCGGGTTCGACCCGCACCTGGCGCTGAACGTCCAGCGCATCCTCCAGGAGGAGTCGCACCTCGACGCCGTCGCCGACCCGGCCGGCGGATCGTACTACGTCGAGGCGCTCACCGACGCGATCGGCCGCGCCGCCTGGAAGCTGTTCCAGGACGTCGAGGCCGCGGGCGGGTGGGCGAAGGCCCTCGCCGCGGGCGCCGTCGAGCAGGCGATCGCCGAGACGCGGGCGAGCCGTGACAAGGCGCTCTCCGCGCGCCGGCGCGCGCTCGTCGGCGTGAACAACTACCCGAACCTCATGGAGCAGGAGCCGGAGGTCGTGGCGCCCGCCGCGGAGCCGTCCGCCCTCCCCCTCCCGCAGACGCGCATGGCGGAGCCGTTCGAGCGGATCCGGCTCCGGACCGTCGCGCACGCGAAGGCGACCGGCAAGACGCCCAAGGTCCTGCTCCTCACCCGCGGCGACGTGAAGATGCGCGGCGCCCGCGCGGGCTTCTGCCTCAACTTCCTCGGCTGCGCCGGCTTCGACGTCGTCGAGGGGGACGCGCTCCTCCCGGACGCGGACCTCGTGGTCCTGTGCAGCTCCGACGCCGAGTACCTGGCGCTCGCGCAGGAGGTCTGCCCGAAGGTGAAGGCGCCGGTGATCGTCGCCGGCAACCCCAAGGACCAGCTCGAGGCCCTGAAGGCCGCGGGCGTGCAGGGCTTCGTCCACATCCAGAGCGACGCCGTGGAGACGCTCACCCACTGGCAGGATCGGCTCGGCCTGAGGCGCTGACATCATGAGACCCGACTTCTCCAAGATCGCCTACCAGCCCCGCCCCGACGTGGCGGCCTCCGCGCCCGCCCAGGCGGCGTCCCAGAAGCCCTGGCTCACCGGCGAGGGCATCCCCGTCAAGCGGTGGTACGACGCCGCCGACCTCGCCCGCCTCGAGCACCTCGAGTACGCCGCCGGAGTGCCGCCGTTCCTCCGCGGCCCCTACTCCACGATGTACGCCATGCAGCCGTGGACGATCCGGCAGTACGCCGGGTTCTCCACCGCCGAGGAGTCGAACGCCTTCTACCGCCGCAACCTCGCGGCCGGGCAGAAGGGCCTCTCGGTCGCCTTCGACCTCGCCACCCACCGCGGCTACGACTCGGACAACGAGCGCGTCGTCGGCGACGTGGGCAAGGCCGGCGTGGCGATCGACTCGGTCGAGGACATGAAGATCCTCTTCGACCGGATCCCGCTCGACCAGATGTCCGTGTCGATGACCATGAACGGCGCGGTGCTGCCGGTCATGGCGTTCTACGTCGTCGCCGCCGAGGAGCAGGGCGTCGCGACGGAGAAGCTCTCCGGGACCATCCAGAACGACATCCTCAAGGAGTTCATGGTCCGGAACACGTACATCTACCCGCCGATCCCCTCCATGCGGATCATCGGCGACATCTTCCGGTACTGCGCCTCGAAGATGCCGAAGTTCAACTGCATCTCGATCAGCGGCTACCACATGCAGGAGGCCGGCGCGACCGCCGACATCGAGCTCGGCTACACGCTCGCCGACGGCGTCGAGTACGTCCGGACCGGCATCCAGGCCGGCATGTCGGTCGACGACTTCGCCCCCCGCCTCAGCTTCTTCTGGGGCGTCGGCATGAACCACTTCATGGAGATCGCCAAGATGCGCGCCGCGCGCGTGCTCTGGGCGAAGCTCATCAAGGGGTTCAACCCCAGGAACCCGAAGTCGATGGCGCTCCGGACCCACTCGCAGACCTCGGGCTGGAGCCTCGCCGCGCAGGACGTCTTCAACAACGTCCCCCGCACCTGCGTCGAGGCGCTGGCGGCGGCGCTCGGGCACACCCAGTCGCTCCACACAAACGCGCTCGACGAGGCGATCGCGCTGCCGACCGACTTCTCGGCGCGCATCGCCCGCAACACGCAGATCTACCTCCAGGAGGAGACCGGCATCACGAAGGTGGTCGATCCCTGGGCGGGCAGCTACTACGTCGAGGCGCTCACGCAGCAGCTCATGCACAAGGCCTGGCACCACATCCAGGAGGTCGAGGGGCTGGGCGGGATGGCGAAGGCCATCGAGACCGGCATCCCGAAGATGCGGATCGAGGAGGCCGCGGCCCGGCGCCAGGCGCTCATCGACTCCGGGCGCGAGACCATCGTCGGCGTGAACAAGTACCGCCTCGCGGAGGAGAAGCCGCTCGACGTCCTCGTCGTGGACAACAAGGCCGTCCGCGAGTCGCAGCTCCGGCGGCTCGCGCAGGTCAAGGCGAAGCGCGACGCGACGGCGGTCGCGGCGGCGCTCCAGGCGCTCACGCAGGCCGCCGAGAAGGGCGAGGGCAACCTGCTCGAGCTGTCCGTCGACGCGGCGCGCCTGCGCGCCACGCTCGGCGAGATCTCCAGCGCGCTCGAGAAGCCGTTCGGGAGGTACCAGGCCGTGAACCGGACCATCTCCGGGGTCTACTCCTCCGAGAGCCAGGCCGACCCCGAGTTCCAGAAGGCGCAGAAGCTGGCGGCGGACTTCGCGAAGGCCGAGGGGCGCCGCCCGCGCATCCTCATGGCGAAGATGGGCCAGGACGGCCACGACCGCGGCGCGAAGGTGATCGCCACCGCGTTCGCAGACCTCGGGTTCGACGTGGACGTGGGGCCGCTCTTCCAGACGCCCCGCGAGGCGGCCCGCATGGCCGTCGAGAACGACGTCCACGTGCTCGGCGCGTCGTCGCTCGCCGGCGGGCACTCGACGCTCGTCCCCGAGGTGATCGCGGAGCTCAAGAAGCTCGGCCGCGAGGACATCCTCGTCGTCGCCGGCGGCGTGATCCCGCCCCAGGACTACGACGCGCTCTACAAGGCGGGCGTGACCGAGGTCTTCGGCCCGGGCTCGATCATCCCCATCTGCGCCCAGAAGATCCTCGCGGCGCTGATGAAGTAGGCGGCTAGGATCCGCTGCCGTGACGCAGCGACACGCGCACACGACTCCGGCGGGGCGGCGCCGCCTCCCGCCGGAGCGGTACGTCGAGGGCGTGCTCGCGGGGGATCGGACGATCCTCGCCCGCGCCATCACGGTGATCGAGAGCGAGCTCCCCGCCGACGGCGAGCTCGGCGCGAGGATCCTCGACGCGGTCCTGCCGCACACCGGGCGGTCGCGCCGCGTCGGCATCACCGGCGTTCCCGGCGCGGGGAAGAGCACGTTCATCGACGCGCTCGGGACCCACCTCATCCGGGAGCGCGGCGAGAACGTCGCCGTCCTGTCCATCGACCCGTCGAGCCCGATCTCCGGCGGCTCCATCCTCGGCGACAAGACGCGGATGGAGCGGCTCGCGGTCGAGGAGAAGGCGTTCATCCGCCCCTCCCCGTCCGGCGGCCACCTCGGCGGCGTCGCCCGGCGGACGCGCGAGACGCTGCTGCTCTGCGAGGCCGCCGGCTACCGGAACATCCTCGTCGAGACCGTGGGCGTCGGGCAGTCCGAGACCGCCGTCCGCTCGATGACCGACTTCTTCCTCCTGCTCATGCTCGCCGGCGCGGGAGACGAGCTGCAAGGGATGAAGCGCGGCATCATCGAGATGCTCGACGGGATGGCCATCAACAAGGCCGACGGCGACAACAAGCGGAAGGCCGAGCGGGCGCGCATCGAGTACGCGAGCGCGCTCCACCTCTTCCCCGCCTCGCCCGACGGCTGGACCCCACGCGTCCTCACCTGCTCGGCGATCTCCGGCGAGCACGTCGCCGACGTCTGGGAGATGGTGCTCGCGCACCACGACCTCCTCGAGCGGAACGGCCACCTCGCGCTCCAGCGCAAGGCGCAGGCGCTGGAGTGGATGAACGAGCTCGTGCGGATGGGCCTCGTCGAGGCGTTCCAGCGGGATCCTGCCGTGGCCGCGCGCTGGCCCGCGCTGCAGGACGAGGTGCGCGCCGGCCACGTGAGCCCGTTCGCGGCGAGCCGGGAGCTGCTGGGGCTGTTCCGGGGGTAGCTCCCCGCGGGCGTGGCCGACGGTACGCTCGCCCCTCGACGGGCGCAGGGCGAGCGGGGCGTCCGGCACGCTGGCGCGTGGGTCCGTGACGGTGCGAGAATGCGCTCCTCACCCGCACCCGCCGGACGCAGGACCGTGCCCATGGCCAAGACCCGCCCGCCCCGGAAGCCGGAGGGGCGCCCCGCGAAGCGCGCGAAGCCGTCGCAGGAGCCCACGGCCTCCCCGCCGGAGGCGCAGGCCGCTCCGCGCCGGGAGTGGCTCCACCCCGCCGGCGTGTTCACGCTCGTCCTGGCGCTCTACGCCGCCACGATGGCGCGCACCGTCTGCCTCGAGGACGACGGCCTGTTCATCCTCGCGGCCCGGAGCCTGGGCCTGCCGCAGCCTCCGGGGTACCCGGCGCTGGTGCTCCTGGCGAAGCTCGTCACGCTCCTCCCGGTGGGGCCGCTCGCCTATCGCGGCCACCTCGTCTCGGCGATCTTCGGCGCGGCCACCTGCGCCGTCCTCTGGCTGTTGCTCCAGTCCCTCTTCCGCGACCGGCTGGCCTCGTGGGCCGGCGCGTTGCTCCTGGGCGTCTCGGGCACGTTCTGGTCGCAGGCGATCATCTGCAAGACCTACACGCTCAACACACTCCTCTTCTTCACGACGCTGTACCTCGTCCTCGAGTTCGGGCGGACGCGCCGGCCGCGCACCCTGTACCTGCTCTCCGCGTGTTACGGCCTCTCGCTCGCCAACCACTGGCCGCTCATCGGGCTCTCCACGCTGTGCCTCGTGCTCGCGCTGGCGCCGCGCTGGCGCGACGTACTCCCGCGGCTTCCGGGGGCGGCCGCCCTCGCGCTCGCCTGCGCCGCCCTCCCCTACGCGTGGATGATCTGGCGCTCCCACCAGCACCCGGAGATCTCCTTTTACGGCCCCATCCGCAGCGCGGGAGAGTTCTGGTTCTACCTGACGCGCAAGGGCTTCGGCTGGGTGGACGACCAGGAAGGCGCGGGGACCGGGGATCGCCTCCGCTACTTCGGCTACCTGCTCGGGGAAGCGGGGCGCCAGTTCACCTGGGCCGGCGCGGCCCTGGCCGCCCTCGGCCTCGGGCTCTCCTGGCGCCGGCTTCCGCGTGCCCTGGCACCGGCGCTGCTGGCCGGCTTCCTGGGGCCCACGGCCGTGCTCCTGCTGCTCCTGTCGTTCGAGTACGACGCCCTGGCGCGGTCGGTCTTCCGCGTCTACCCGCTCGTCGCCTGGGGGATCATGGTCGTCTGGGTGGTGCTGGGCGGCCGCTCCCTGCTGGAGCGCGTGCATTCACCCTGGGTGCGCGGCGCGGCCTGGGGCGCGCTGATCGCCGCGACCCTCGCGCTGCACCTGCCCGTCAACCAGCGCGCCGGCTACACGTTCGCCGGCGACTACGCCCGGACGGTGCTGGAGTCGCTGGAGCCCAACGCGGTGCTCTTCGTGAGCGGGGACATGGACACGTTCCCCATCGCCTACGCGCACCTGGCGGAGGGCGTCCGCCCCGACGTGACCCTCTACAACGACCAGGGGATCGTGCTCGAGGACCGGCTCTTCCCGGCCGACGCGCCGGCCGAGGAGCGCCAGCGCGCGCTGGTCCAGTTCATCCGCGCGACGCCGCGCCCGGTCTACATCACCGGCAGCGCGCCGGGAGGGTTCGCGATCGAGGAGCGCGGGCTGTTCGTGAAGGTGCACGAGGACCTGCCTCCCGGGAAGATCCTCTTCCACCTGTCCCGGGAGACGCGCGCCTTCTTCGACCGCCTGGAGCGCGACGCCGCGCGCGACACCTGGACCGTCGTGCGCCGGGACCAGCTCCGCCGCCGCGTGGCCCAGCTCGTGACCTTCCTCGAGCTGTACGGGGCGGAGGCCTACGCGAGGGAGGGGCTCGCCGCGTGGTCGCAGCGGTACGAGGGGACCGCGCCGGGGCTCCTGGGCAAGCTGGGCGCGCTCGTCATGCCGGGCCGCGGACTGAACGTCCCGGCGGTGCTCGACGTGGCCGCCCGGGCCGAGGCGGCCCAGGCCAGGGACCCCCTCGCCAAGAAGAGCGACCGCGCGTTCCCGGCCTACGCCCGCGGCCTGGCGCTACGCGACGGCGGGCGCCTCGAGGAGGCGATGTCCGCCTTCCGCGCCTCGCTGCAGGTCCACCCCTCGAGCCAGAACCCGGCGCTGCTGCAGCTCCTCGACTGCCTCGCGAACGCCGGGCGCGCGCTGGAGTTCAACGGCGTCGTGCAGCGGTACCTGGCCGGCCGGTGGACGCCGCCGGGCGTGGCGGCCCAGATCGACGCGATGCGCGCGAGGCTGACGGCGGCGAGCGGCGCAGAGTAGTCGCGCGCCGGAGGTGCCGGACGGGCGCGCTGCGTGCGGAGCGCAGCGGACGTGGACTCCGGACCGGCGCCGCCGTCAGGGCGCGGGGCCGGCTGGAGTTCACCCCATGGCACGATCCGGTGCTGATCGTCGACGCGGCGCACCCGCTCGATGCCAAGGTGGAGCGGGTCCTGCGCTGGCTCCAGGGCCGCGCCCGACGTGAGCGTCTCAAGGTTCGTGGCGGCCGTCGACGAGCGTCACGGCGACGCCGTCGATCGTGAACGCCCCCTCGGCCCCCGGGGTGGAGCCTGCCCCTCCGCGCAGCGAGACGGTCCCGGTGACGGTCGACGGGGGCGTGGTGCTCGTCAGGCTCACCTGGCCGCCCGCTCCACCGCGCGCAGCCGGCCCGGCGCCGCCGTCGGCCGTCACACGGCCGAGGGTGACTGCCGATGCGCTCGCCCTGACGATCCCGCCGTCTCCGCCGTCTCCGGCCTCGCTCGCACCGCCGCGAGCGACGATCGGTCCCAGCAGCGCGAGGACGTCCGCCGCGGCCTCGACCGTCCCGCCTGCACCGCCGGCCGTCGCCCCGCGACCGCCTGCGAGGCGAAGCTCGCCCGACGAGACGACCACCGCGCGCTCCGGATCCAGCAAGGGAAGGGTCGTGTCTGCGAGGCGCTGCTCCAGCACCACGACGCCCCCTCTTCCTCCGTCCCCTGCGCTGGAGGCACCTCCGCCGGCCTCGACGGCCACCTCGTTCGAGATGGAGCCCAGGACGTTCCCTCCGCGCTCGGCGTCGACCCGCGCCGTGGTGACGAACCCGACCACGCCGCCCTCCCCGCCGGCGGTCGTGCCCTCACCGCCCACGGCGTCGATCACGCCGTGCCCCGCGAGCACGAGCGCTTCCTCCGCGCTCTCTGCCTCGACGACGGCGATGACGCTGCCGCCTCGACCACCGACCGTCCCTGATCCGCCCGTCGCCTCGAGGCGCGCGGAGGCGTATACCCCGGCGGGCGCGTCCACCGCCGTCTCGGACCCCAGGGCGCCGAAGACGATCTGCCCCGCCGGCCCACCCGTTCCCGTGCCCGCGCCCTCTCCCCCGTTCGCCAGGATGGTTCCGCGGACGTGCGTCTTCCCCTCCACTGTGACCCACTGGACCGATCCGGCGAATCCTCCCGGACCGTCCACCGTGGCCGATCCACCCGACGCGTCGGCCCGGCCGGTCAGCACGGCCACGCTCGCCAGGCCGCCGAGGATGCCCGCGTTGCCCCCGTCCCCTCCCCCGGCCGTGCCGTCGCCCCCGCGGGCGCGCAGCTCGCCCGAGACGTGTACGTCGCTCACCCCGGTGCTGCTCGAGCCCGCGACCACGACGACTCCACCACGGCCACCCGGGCCGGAGCGTCCCGCACCACCCGAGGAATCCAGCCGGCCGGCGAGCCCGGCGGTGCTCGGCGTGACCCCCGGCGCGTAGGCCGGACCGGAGACGAGCAGCGTGATCGATCCCCCCGCACCGCCCGTGTCCCCATCGCCGCCCGTGGAGAGGATCGACCCCGTGACGAAGAGGGCGTCGCCCGCCTCGAGGCGCACCGCTCCGCCGTCGCCTCCGGATCCCCCCGAGTTCGCCCTGCCACGAGCGTCGATGCGGCCGCGCACGGCCACCTGGGGCGCGACCACCGTGAGCGAGGTCGACGAGAGGGATCCCGGCACAGGCGCCAGGACCACGTCGCCCTCCACCAGGAGGCCGTCGGAGAGAACGATCGTCGACACGTCGCCGATCTCGGGCGTGACGGTCAGCGTGACCCCGCTCCGCACCCGGATCCCCGTCGCGCCGGTGGCGCCGTCGTCCCCCAGGACCCCGGTCCCCACCGTGAGCGCGGTGTCGGCCGCGATCGTGAGCGGATTCGCGCCGAGGCTCGGCGCCGCGTACTCCCACGTCGGCAACGCCGGGAGCGCGCCTGCTTCCCGCACGGCGAGGCTCGACCCGGTCGCCTGCACGACGAACAGCCCCGCCGCCCCGCCGGATCCCTCGCTCCCCCGTCCCCCGCGAACCGTCCACGCCCGCCGAGGCTCCCGATCGTCGCCGCAAGCCCCCAGCGTGAGGAGCGCGACGAGCAACGCCCATGTCTTCCTGTCGAGCAGCATGAAGGCTCCCTCGCGGTCCGGGCCTCGCCGTGGCGCGAGGACGCCTGACCCCACCCAGGGTAAAACGTCCCGGGGGATCCTTGCGAGAGACGCGTCCCTGGGATGGGCGGACGTGCGAGGAACCGGCACACGCGCGGCCCCGGACTCACCGTCAAGAGCGTCCGGCGTCGGGTCCCAACCCGTCGAACGCGACCCGTTGCGCGCCCGGAGCAGCCGCGACCCCCGCCTCCGCCTGCCGCACGTGGCACGCGACGCGCCGGTCGCCGCCGAGGTCCACCAGCGCGGGATCGATCTCGCGGCACACCGGCTGGACCTCCGGACAGCGCCCCGCGAACCGGCACCCCGGCGGCAGGTTCACCGGCGACGGGACCTCGCCGCGCGCGGGGGGCCGCTCGCCGCGGCGGGCACGCGCGAAGTCGGCGACG
>JAEYOU010000316.1 GCA_023411405.1 Pseudomonadota bacterium
CCCAAGGAGTGGGGGTGATTCTGGAGAGGAACTAATGACATTGGTACAGGGGCTGAAAAGGATCGGTGGAGAACGTGACTATACTTAGTCTGATTTGAAAGTAATAGGTTAAATTATCCAATTGTTAGAAGATGACAGGATAAAAATCGTAAGAATGATAGAGTAAAATAAATCTAGATCTGATCTTCGATAATCCTCATCAGATCTCTCCTTACCTGAATTTTATCATAAGGAGCAGGTCCCGAGAATAACGCGAGAGAGCGTTTCTGAACTTCGTCAAGTGTCGCAATTAAGGATCTCCTTTCGTCAAAATTTAACTGCCTTTTATCGAATAGTTTTCTAAAGATATAGAGAGCCGCTCTAGAATTAAGGACGCCATCGTCCAAAAGTGATACATACTGTTGACCTTTGTTTTTGTAGAAAATATTCTCCGTCTTCTTCGGAATATCATTATTTCTTCGAATTTCCGCTAATATTGGACCCTCACCAATAATATTACTATTCCACAATTCTCCAATACTATCGTCCGCGTAATCATCTCCCAAGGATAAGAAAAAATCCTTAACCAGATCTACCGCATCCTTGAAGGCCTCTTGACTATTCTTTGTGACCTCCAGAGGATACACTTGGGATAAAGAACCTAAACCAATTATAGACAATATTAATATCTTCTCTCTCCCAGTTAAGGGCTTATTGCCAATCTTCATCGGTTTTTCAAAAAATTCGACATCCAAATCATCTAAAAAATCATAAAATTGCGGATATTTCACTAACAGTCCATATTCTGCGAGGACTAAACCTTTATATGTTATAGAGACGAGTTCATCATGTTCATTGATTACCTTTAAAATCCCATTCTCAATTAAATCATCCCTATCTTCAGCTGAAATCGTAAGTTCAGAAAGGCTAATTGCATACTCTTGAAAGAAAGCTTGCTTGTTCTTCTGCTCTTTCTTCCAGAAAGAGCTACAAATCCCCCCTCTTTTCTTCTCTTTCGAAAGAATATTCTGGTAAAATTTTTTTAGTTCTCTCTCCTGTTCTTCATTAATATATCTCTCCTTCATACAGCATCCACTCCCACCTGTTGCCATTCAACTGTTTCTAATGTGCCATCCGCATGAGTCAGTAAAGCAAGCATTACATCACCCCTCTTGACTTGATCTTTGAGTTCATCAATGAGAATCTTCTTATTATCCGCATCCATATTTCCAATTTCATCAATAAGAACGACTTTTTTCCTTCCGGGAAAATTTTGGCGCAATCGTGCGATTAATGAGTTTAATTCTGAATGCCCAGTGCCCATTTGGACAAATTTTATTGGGTTTCGTCCATCGACTATATATTGTCTGTCAATTAGATCTACTTTTTTAACGTCCCAAGCTTTCTTTTCAAAATACACAACTTTCAAAATTGCAGCAAAATATTCCGAAAGAGCATCATAAAATTTAATGGCCTGTGGCGACGAGATGGCATCGCGATTCTCTCCTCTAAAGTTTAGAGTTTTGATAAGATCTTTCCATTGAATTAACTTTCTACGGATATCTTCAACTTTTTGGAACTTCAGTGCCAATTCTTGCCTATTTCCTTTAGGGGCTTCATTTAAATTACCCAATGCCTCCAGTCTTTGAGTTAATCTTTCAAGATCGCCACGATAGGAATCTATTTTTTGCTTTAGATACTCTGCTTCTTTAAATTTTTCTTGATATTCTGATTCCAATGATCCTTCACTGAGTATCTTGATAACTTCATCTTCAGGGATCTGATCATACTCCCCTTGGATATTTTCTCGCGCTTTGATAAGATTTGCAATCCTTTGCTCGAGTTTCTTTATTTGATCCCGAAGTTCGTCTAAGTCCGCTCCTTCATCATCATCATCAGAATCAGGTACTCGTTCTCTTGCAGCACGTAAGTCACTTAGAGAGGTCTGAAATTTTATGATTGCGGCTTGCACTCGAGCATACTCTTGCCTCTTTAACGTCTTCGGCAACAGTCCCTTCTGGGTTTTCTCAAGTTCAGTAATAAATTCGTTGACGGTTTTACCATCTGTTCCGGGGATCTTGATATTTATCGCAATAAATCGCTTTAGTATTGTCAACATCTCGATTATCAATTGATACTCTTTCTCTTCAGGGCTTTCAGAACCATTTAATGGGTGTTTTTGCAATTCAGATATTATAGCAGATGTCGATTTAATGAAGTCTTTGATAGCATCTTCAGTTAACTCTTTGGGAGTTTCGACCTTCTTAATTCGATTCCCAATTTTCCGCAGTTTGGAGTATGAATCAGGTTTAAGGAACGATTTCGTTCCATCGAAGTCTACTATACAACTCTTAGCTAGAGAAAGGTGCTCAAGAAATGCCTTCAACTGTTTTTGATACTTTGGAGTTCCTCCTTCAGCACCCTTTTTCCTAGCAATCCTAATATTATGCTCTATGTTCTTCTTCTCACACTCCAATTCTTCAATCTTAGAATCGTAAGTGAGCAATTTAAAAACAACATAATTATTTCGTAAGCGTTTTAGATCCTCGTATACATTGGAAAAACGTACCGAAAGATTAGTTAATGAACTCTCCTTCTCCGCAATTTGTTTCTTTACTTGAGTAATCCTCTCTTCTTTTTCAGCAAAATTGTCAATGTCATCGATATTTTTCTGCAGATTATCACGATATCTTTCCAATAACCTTTCGTAATCTTTTATCCTATCAGTCATTTCATGAGTCGCTGAATCAAGTTTTTCAATAGGATCGCTTGGGATATCGTATAGTATTTTTATTTTGTTCTCAATGAAGTCCTTTCCGACTTCTGAACCATTATAGATCGTTTTCATCGATCCTTTTGAAAAATTAGATTCGAGTATATTATATGCTGAATCTCCAATTCTGAAAGAAAAAGTACATTCTTCAGGCTGTTCGGATGCTAGATACTTCATCTTGGCCTTCAATTTTTCTGCAATGTCATCTGATTGAAGGCCATAAAGGCCCAGTGCGACCATATTCAAAGATGTTGTTTTCCCTTGGTCATTATTGCCC
>JAEYOU010000201.1 GCA_023411405.1 Pseudomonadota bacterium
GGTCGACGCGGCCGGTCTCGGCGGCCGGGTGCGCCTCGTGCGCGCGGCGATGGACGCGCTGCCGCTCGAGGCTGGGAGCGCAGACCTCCTCGTGGCCCACGGCATCTGGAACCTGGCCCGCTCGGCTGCGGAGCTGCGGCGTGCGCTCGGCGAGGCCGCCCGGGTGGCGCGCCCGGGCGCCGGGCTGTTCGTGTTCACCTTCTCCCGCCACACCTTGCCCGCGGACGCGGCGCCGGTGCCCGGCGAGCAGTTCGTGTTCACGCAGTTCGCGGGCGAGCCGCAGGTCTTCCTCGAGGAGGGGGAGCTCGTGGCCGAGCTCGCCGCCGCGGGGTTCGTGCGCGACCCGGCGGGACCGCTCACCGAGTACAATCGGCCCACGCCCGGGCGCATCCAGTCCGGCCCGGTGATCTGGGAGGGGACCTTCCGGCGGTCCGGCGCAAGGAGTTGAGTCCTTCCACGGGAGAGCGGAGCGCGCCATGATCGACAACCGCTCCCTGGTCGCGGACCTCCTCGCCGCCGGCCGGCTCCGGTCGTGCGTCGACCCGCGCCGGCTGGGCCCTCCCCGCGGCGGAGCGGTGTCCGGAGAGCGCGTCGCGGGGATGCTGCTGGGGCTGTGCATCGGGGACGCGCTGGGGAACACCAGCGAGTCGTTACCCCCAGCCCGACGGCGCGAGGTCCTCGGCGAGGTCCGCGACTACCTGCCCAACCGGCACGCGGAGGGGCACGCGGTCGGACTGCCGTCCGACGACACGCAGCTCGCCTACTGGACGCTGGCGCACCTCCTGAAATGCGGCGGTCTCGTGCCGGAGGGGCTGGCCGAGACCTTCTGCACTCGCGGTCGCATCTTCGGGATCGGTGACACCGTCCGTTCCTTCCTGGCGGCTCGTGCATCCGGCGCCGGCTGGATCGACGCGAGCCAGGAATCCGCCGGCAACGGCGCGCTGATGCGGATCGCGCCCGTGCTGCTCCCCCACCTCCGGACCTCGTCGACCGCGCTCTGGGCCGACGCGCTGCTGGCCGGGGCGGTGACCCACAACGACTTCGCGTCCAACGCGGCCTGCGTCGGGTTCGTGGGCGTGCTCTGGGAAGCCCTGCGGGCGGCGCCGCCGGTGCCGCAGGGCTTCTGGCTGGACCGGTTCGTGGCGCTGGCGCGTGCAGTCGAAGGGGACGAGCCGCGGTACCCCCCGCGAGCGCCCAGCCTCCCCGCCGGGCGCACCAGCATGTGGTCGCTGACGGATCGACTCGTTCGCGATGCGTTGACCGGGGCGCTGCCGGCCGCCGAAGCCTGCGATCGCTGGTACTCCGGCGCCTTCCTGCTCGAGACGGTGCCCTCGGCGCTCTACATCCTCGAGGTCCACGGCAACGATCCCGAGGAGGCCATCGTTCGGGCCGTCAACGACACGCGCGACAACGACACCATCGCGGCGGTGGTCGGGGCGGCGGTGGGAGCGCTCCACGGCGCCGAGGCGCTGCCCCGCCGGTGGCGCGATGGCTTGCTCGGTCGGACCAGCGAGGACGACGACGGCCAGGTCCACGCGCTCATCGAGAGGGCGCGAGCTGAGTTCGTCGGGATCCCGTCGACCGGGCCGCGCGAGCGCGCGACCAGGCGTACGCGAGCGGCGTTTCGCGGCTGCCTGCTCGGGGGCGCAGTGGGCGATGCGCTGGGCGCCCCTGTCGAGTTCATCAGGAGCGTGGAGGAGATCCGCGCGCGGTTCGGGCCGGAGGGCCTCACGGACTTCGCCCCGGCCTACGGACGCCTCGGGGCGATCACCGATGACACGCAGATGATGCTCTTCACGGCGGAGGCGCTCATCCGGGCAAGGCACAGGTGGCTCGCGAAGGGGATCGCGTTCACCACGGAGCTGGCGTACCACGCGTACCTTCGCTGGCTGTCGACCCAGGGCCGCGCTCCTCCGTGTCCGACGACCGGCCCGGTCGATTCCGGCTGGCTGGCGAGCGTGCGCGAGCTGCACGCGGAGCGCGCGCCTGGCCTCACCTGCCTCGACGCCCTCGCGAGCGGGAGCATGGGGACCACGGGCGAGCCGCTCAACGACAGCAAGGGCTGCGGCGGCGTGATGCGCGTCGCGCCCGTGGGGCTGGCGGGCGCGAGGGACGTGTTTCGGCTCGGATGCGACCTGGCTGCGATCACGCATGGCCACCGCACGGGTTGGCTCGCGGCCGGGTATCTCGCCACGGTCGTCGATCGCCTCGCCGCCGGGATGGAGCTGGAGGACGCCGCACGGGACGCCCTGGAGCCTCTCCGGCAGGAGCGTGGGCACGAGGAGACGCTGGCGAGCGTCGAGGCCGCGCTCTCCCTGGCGCACGCCGGAGAGCCGTCCGCCGACCGGGTCTCGAGCCTGGGCAAGGGCTGGGTGGCGGAGGAGGCGCTCGCCATCGGGCTGTACTGCGCGCTCGTGGCGAGGGACTTCGCCCACGGGGTCCTGCTGGCGGTCAACCACGGGGGAGACAGCGACAGCACCGGGTCCATCGCGGGGAACATCCTCGGGCTCCTGCACGGAGAGGAGGGCGTCCCCGCGCGCTGGCGCGAGCGCCTCGAGTGCCGCGAGGTCATCGCCGAGGTCGCCGACGATCTGTGGCTCCACTTCGGAGACCGACCGCCGAGGGTCCGGGGCGGTGAGGACGATGGTCCAGCGCAGGCCTGCGAACTGGGCGACTGGGAGAAGTACCCGGGGAGGTGACGGGAGGGTGCCATGGCAGAGCCGATCGACATGCTGGCGGCTGCACCGGGCGACGTGCTCGTCGGCGGGCCGAACCTCGCGGCACAGGCGCTCGGGTCGCGATGGTGAACCAGAGACGATTGCCGTTCGACCTCCCTGCGGCCGGGCCACCTCAGGGCGCGGAGGCGACGGGTGCGCTGGAGCGGGTCGAGCGCAAGAGCCTCCTGTACCGGAGCGGCCTCGGTTTCTTCTGCGTCAACCACGTCCAGGGCTGCAGCCACGGGTGTCTGTACCCGTGCTACGCATTCCTGATGGCCAAGCACTACGGCAGGGCCACGGACTACTCCGACTGGTGCCGGCCTCGCCTCGTCGCCGATGCCGTCGCCTTGCTGGAGCGGGATCTCCGGCGCAAGCCGTTCCAGGGCGTGCGCACGGTCCAGCTCAGCCTGACCTGCGATCCGTTCATGGTGGGCCACCCGGAGGTGACGGAGACGTCGCTCCGGCTCGTCGAGGTGTTGCATCAGCACGGCATCGCCAGCTCGATCCTGACGAAGGGGGTCCTGCCCGGCGCGCTGGCCGATCGGCGCCGGTTCGGGGCGAGGAGCACGTACGGGATCAGCCTGGTGTCGCTCGACGAGGAGTTCCGGCGACGCTGGGAGCCGGGCGCGGCCCCGTACGCCGACCGCATCGCCGCGCTCCGCACCCTCCACGACGCCGGCGCCCGGACCCTGGTCCACATGGAGCCGTACCCGACGCCCAACGTGGTCCAGCAGGATATCCGGGACGTCCTCGAGGCGGTCTCGTTCGTCGACCACCTCTACTGGAGCGGCTGGAACTACAACCGGGAGGCGTGCGATCGCGCGTCCGCCGCGGCGTTCTACGGCGAGCAGGCCCGGATCGTGCGGGAGTTCTGCCGGAAGAGGGGGATCGAATGCAGAACCGGAACCAGCGGCGGCGCGCGCAAGAAGAAGCCGGCGAAGGAGGGCACGTGAAGCGGTCCCACGCGGGCGCGGTGCGCCCCGCGGTGGGGCGCCGGATCGAGCCGTTCTCAGGGTTCTCGGCCCAGGCGACCTCGTTCCTGGCCCAGCTCGAACGGTGCAACGAGCGGAGGTGGTTCGAGGCGCACCGGGAGATCTACGAGCGCGAGCTCGTCGCGCCGATGCGCGACCTGGTCGGCCGGCTCGCGTCGACCATGCTCTCCATCGACCCTTCGCTGGACGTGCAGCCCGCGGTGGGCCGAACGCTCTCGCGCATCCACCGCGACGTGCGCTTCTCGCGCGACAAGTCCCCGTTCCACACGCACGTGTGGATCGTCTTCCGGCGCCGCGGAGAGGAGATGCGCGACACGCCCACGTACTTCTTCGAGCTCGGGAGCGAGCGGCACCGCTGCGGGATGGGCTGGTACGCCGCCTCGCCCTCGACCATGGCGGCGTTCCGTCGGCTCGTCGAGGCGGAGGGGGACTGGGTGCTCGAGCAGCTGCGCGCCGTCCCCCGGGGCCGCTTCGAGGTGTTCGGGGATGTCTACGCGCGCCGCATGGGCGACGGGCTTCCGCCCACGCTGCAGGATCTCTATCGCCGGAAGAACCTGTTCCTCGCGCGCGGCGGGGCGAACGATCCTCGCGCGCTCGGCCCGGAGCTCGCCCACACCCTCCAGCAGGACTTCGAGGCCCTCGTCCCCATGTACGGGGCCCTGCGGTGTGCGCTCGTGCGCTACGGCGAGCCGGCTACGCCAGCCCGCACGCCCTCGCGAGGATGATGAGCAGCAGCAGGATCGGCGTGGCACGGGCGTCCGGGAGACAGCCGGGGCGATGCTGCCGCCGGCTCGCCTTCGTGCATCCGACCCGGCCGTGCCCGCCGAGCTCTCCTACGCCTTCACCACCCCCATCCGCTCCGCCAGCGCCCGCGCGTCCAGCTCCACGCCGACGAGCGTGGCGGAGAGCTGGTCGTGCTGCCAGAGGCTGCCGATGAAGTACAGGCCGGGGATCTCGCTCACCCCGCGGGTCTGGCGGGGGAGGTCCATCGAGTCGAGGATCGGAAGATCGATCCAGCCGTAGTCCCGCCGGTACCCGCACGTCCACAGGACCGTCGAGATCCCCTCACGAGCGAGGTCCAGCTCGTCGGCCTCCGGAGGATCGTGGTGGAGCTGCACGCGGTCGTCGGGGGGCGCGTCGATCCCGGCCCGCTCGATGAACGCGTCGAAGAGCGTCCGGAACCGCTCGTCGAAGAACCGGTCGGCAGCGGCGAGGCTCGCGCGGAGGTCGGGTGCGAGCCGGTGGAACACGTCCCGGCCGCGGTACCGGCGCGGGATGCGGCCCGCGCCTCCGACGCACAGGAAGACCCGGCGCCCGGCCGCGGCCAGCTCCTCGGCGATCTGCACGCCGGACTGCGCGGACCCGACGACGAGGACGGCGCCCGGCGGGAGCCCGCGCTCGTTGCGGTAGGAGTGCGAGTGGAGGCCGAGCACGCGCCGCGGCAGCGTGGAGGCGCAGGCAGGGATGCGCGGCGCGTGGTAGCCGCCGGTGGCGACAAGGTGGTCGCGCCCACCCCGCTGCAGGCACCAGCTCATGGTCAGGCCGGCTTGCCCCGCGCCGATCACCACCAGGTCACTGCGCTTCGGGAAGGTCATGGCACGACCTCCGCATCGCCGCTCGACGAGTACGCGGCGCAGAGGCCGAGATGCGCGCAGAGGCGACGGCGCGCAACGCCATCGCGGCGAGCTCCCGGACGACCGCTCTCCTGGCTGCGCTCGCTACAGAGAGCTCCTCGGCCTGGGCGGACAGCTCCGAGGCGGCCGAGGAGGACTCCTCGGCGCTGGCGGCGTTCTGCTGGGTGACGTTGGTGCCGTCGAGGGTGTCCGCCCAGAAGTAGCCCTCCTTGTCGTACCGGAGCGCGCGGAGCAGGTCGGCGCCGCGCTTCCTACCCGGGGCCGCCGCGCCTCGGGGTCACCGCGGGCTCGCCGTGGTAAGGGACTTCCGAGCCCCGCTGACCCACGAACCGGCAGGAGATGCTGCCTTGGAACGGGCCTTCGACGCGTACTGTGCCGTGGACTGGAGCGCGCGCTCCACCCCCGCCACCGGCGCGAACTCGCTCTGGTGGGCGCTGCTCCGGCCGGGCGGCCCGGGCGCGCTGCCGGCGCTCGAGCTCCGCAACGCGCGCACCCGCCAGGCCTTCGTCGACGAGGCGCTCCGGCGGCTCGGGGGCGAGCTCGCGGGCGCGCGCGTGCTCCTCGGGTTCGACTTTCCACTCGGGTATCCGCGGGGCCTCGGCGCGGCGCTCGATGGCGTCGTACCGGGGGAGCGCCCGTGGCTGCGCACCTGGCGGCGCCTCGCGTCCGCGGTTCGCGACGGCCCCGACAACGCCAACAACCGGCTGGAGGTCGCCGCCGCCCTCAACGCGGAGCTCACGGGCGGCTACGGCCCGTTCTACGGTCGCCCCGCTGGCGCGCCGGCGCATGTCGCCCTCCATCTCTCCTCCACCCGCCGCGGCGTGTTCGAGTACCCGCTCCGGACGCGCGCGGGCGTCGCCCTCGCGGAGCGGCGGCAGGCCGACGTGGCGGCGCGGGCAGCCTCGAGCCCCTGGTTCGTCTTCGGGGGCGCGAACTCGGTCGGCGGCCAGGCGCTGCTCGGGATCCCGCGGGTGGCGGCGCTCCGGCGCCAGGTGCAGGGGCTGCGGGTCTGGCCGTTCGAGACCAGGCCCGTCCTCCCCGGCCGCGACGAGGCGCGCGTGGTGGTGGCCGAGATCTATCCGTCGCTCCATCACCGCGGCGGCGACGAGGGCGACGGCACGGTCCGCGAGCGCGGCGCCGCCCTCCCAGACGACGCAGTGAAGGATGCGCGACAGGTCGTGGCCTCGGTCCGCGCGTTCGTCGAGGCCGACGCGCGCGGCGAGCTCGCGGCCTGGTTCGCGGCGCCGCCCCGCGATCCCGCCGTGCTCGAGGAGGAGGGGTGGGTCCTGGGCGTGCCGGCGCCTGGTGGAGTGGACCGCGGGGGGAGGGGGAGGCGCCCTCCCGCTCCCGGCGCGGCTGCGACCAGGCCGCGGCGCGGTGTACGCTCGGATCGATGAGCTGGACCGAGGCCTACTACGGCGCGCTCTACCTCGACTCGGTCGCGGATCTCCTCACGCCGGAGCTCTCCGCGCTCGAGGCCGCGGTCATCGCGCGGCTGCTCGCCCTCGCGCCCGGGCACCGCGTCCTCGACCTCGCGTGCGGCCACGGGCGGCACGCGCGCGTGCTCGCGGCCAGGGCCGGGGCCGGCGTGCTCGTCGGGCTCGACCGGAGCCGTCCGTACCTCGACCGCGCGCGCGGCGGCTCCGATGCGGGGACGAGGCCGCGGTACGTCCAGGCCGACCTCCGGGCGCTCCCGTTCGCGGACGGCACCTTCGACGCGGTCTACTCCTGGTACTCGTCGCTCTTCATGTGGGACGACCCCGGGAACGCGGCCGCGCTGGGCGTGCTCGCGCGCGTGCTGCGATCCGGGGGTCGAGCCCTCGTGCACCACGCGAACCCGATCCGGCTGGCGATCGATCCCGTCGCGCACGCCCGCCGGGTGCTCGGGGACGGCGCCGTGGTCGAGGAGGAGGCGCGCTTCGACGCGGCGACGGGGATCGAGACGGCGCGGCGCCGGCTCGCGCGGCCGGACGGGACCGCGCTCGAGGCGACGGCGCGCCTGCGCTACTACCGGCCGGAGGAGTGGGGGCCGCTCGCGCGCGGGGCCGGGCTGCGGGTGGTGGAGCTCACGAGCACCACGGGGGTCGACCCGGCGACGGCGGGCGCGCCGGACGTGATCACCGTGCTCGAGCGATCCTGAGCTGCCGGTCGCCTGCCGGGCCGCTCGCCTGGGGCTCTCCCCGAGTAAGTCCACTGTCCGGACGAAATGAGGAGTTCCGCGCCACCCGGTGCCGGGTTCCCCGATTTTGCCTTCCCAGCGGCCGGTACCACGGATGGCCCGATCGTTAGGCAAGGGTGTGGGCCGGTGGCACACGGCTCGTCCCGCGTCCTCGCTCGCGCGCCCCGTGGTCGTCCGGCGTTCACCAGCAGTCCTCGCTCGCAGCACACGGAAGGAGCACCCATGAAGCGGAAGCTCGGGGCACTCGTGGTCGCGTCCTCCACGCTCGCCGTCGCCGGCGCGCTGGCCTTCGCCGGGTGGGCGCAGGCCGCAGACGAGAAGCCGACCTTCGTGATGGTGACGAAGGCGGTCCACCCCTACTACGAGCCCTGCTACGAAGGGTTCAAGGCCGCCGCCGACAAGTACGGCGTGAAGGCCCAGCGCGTCGACCCGCAGAAGATGGAGCTGTCGATGCAGGTGAGGGTGATCGAGGACCTCATCGCGCGCGACGTCGACGGGATCGCCATCTCGGCGGTCGACGACGCCGGGCTGGTCCCGGTGATCGCCGACGCCACCAAGGCCGGGATCAAGGTCGTCACCTTCGACGCGCCGGCGCCCTCGTCCGAGGCGCTCACCTACATCGGGACGGACAACCGGACGGCGGGGTTCGAGGCGGGGAAGCGCATGGCGGAGATCCTGAAGGGGAAGGGGAAGCTCGTCATCCTGCAGGGTGGGCTGGGGGCCGCGAACCTCAACCTCCGCACGCAGGGGTTCAAGGAGGCCATCGCCAAGCACGGCCCGGGGATCAAGGTCCTCGCCGTCGTGGACACGGCGGGGGACTTCTCGGTCGCCACCAACAAGACCGAGACGGTGCTCCAGACGTACCCCGATCTGAACGCGCTGTTCTCGGTCTCGGCGGAGGGCGCGCCGGCGGCGGCCGCCGTGCTGCGGCAGCAGAACAAGGGCGGGAAGGTGGTCCTGGCGGGCTTCGACGACCTCAAGGACACGCTCGAGGGGATCCGCGACGGGACCGTCGCGTTCTGCCTGGTGCAGAAGACCTTCAAGATGGGCTGGATGTCGGTGGAGGCGCTCCTCGACGCGAAGAAGGGCAAGCAGCTCCCCAGGTCCACCGACACCGGCGTCGTCTTCGTCACGAAGAGCAACGTCGGGAACTACATGGAGCAGATGAAGAAGGACATCGCCGCGAAGTAGCCCATGGACGCCACCGTCGCTCCCTCCCGGCGCAACCCGCTCGCGACCCTCCTGCGGCGCAAGGAGGCGGCGATCCTGATCGCGCTCCTGCTCCTGACGCTGGTGATCGCCATCATCGCCCCGCGCTTCGTCTCCGGGACCAACCTGTACCAGGTGTCCCGGCAGATCTCGTTCGTGGCCATCGTCGCCCTGGGCCAGCTGTTCGTCATCCTCACCGGCGGCATCGACCTCTCGGTCGGCTCGGTCATGGGGTGGGCGGGGATGGTCGCGGCCTGGGCGATGGTGGCGCTCGGGCTCCCGCCCGTCCTCGCCGTCCTCGTCGGCGTCGCCGCGGGGGTGGCGATGGGCGCGATCAACGGCGCGCTCATCGCCTACGTGAAGCTCCCGCCCTTCATCGCCACCCTCGGGATGCTGTCGTTCGCCTACGGGCTCGTCCTCGGCCTCTCGAAGGGCTGGCCGATCACCGGGCTGCCGCGGTCCTTCCACTGGGTGGCCCAGGGATCGATCCTGTACCTCCCGGTCCCGGTCTGGATCGCCGTGCTCCTCGCGGTGGTCGCGCACGTGGTCCTCACGTACACCGCGTTCGGGCGGCGGACGTACGCGATCGGCGGCAACGAGCAGGCCACCTTCCTGTCGGGCATCGACATCGACCGGATCAAGTTCGTGCTCTACATGATCTCGGCCGGGCTGGCCGCGATCTCCGGCATCGTCCTCACCTCGCGCTTCGGGTCGGCCCAGCCCGACACCGGGAAGGGCTGGGAGCTCGACGCGATCGCGGCGGCGGTGATCGGCGGGACGTCGCTCGCCGGCGGCGCCGGCACGGTCCTCGGCGTCGTCATCGGCGCGTGCATCATGGGCGTCCTGCGCAGCGGGCTCGTGATGATGGGCATCGATCCCTACTGGCACATCTCCATCATCGGCGTGGTGATCGTGCTGGCCGCCGTGCTCGACGTGAAGACCAAGAGGACCTGAGGAGATGGCGGCCCTGCTCGAGATGGACGGCATCAGCAAGTCCTTCCCGGGAGTGCAGGCCCTCGACCGCGTCCGCTTCGCCGTCCACCCGGGCGAGGTGGTCGGCCTCCTGGGCGAGAACGGGGCCGGGAAGTCCACGCTGATGAAGATCCTGGCCGGCGTCTACCGCGCAGACGCGGGCGAGATCCGCTGGCAGGGCCGCCCGGCGGCGTTCCGCGCCGTCCGGGAGGCGCAGCAGGCCGGGGTCTCCCTCATCTTCCAGGAGCTCAACGTCTGCCCCAACCTCAAGCCCGTCGACAACCTGTTCCTCGGTCGCGAGCTGCGCCGGCGGAGCGGGCTCCTCGACTACCCCTCCATGCGCCGGAGGGCGCTGGAGCTGTTCGAGCACCTCGGCGTGAGCGTCGATCTCGAGGCGGAGGCGCGACGGCTCTCCACCGCCGTGCAGCAGATGATCGAGATCGGCAAGGCGCTCCTCACGGACGTGAGGCTCCTGGTGATGGACGAGCCCACGTCCTCCCTCACCGACAAGGAGACCGAGCGGCTGTTCCGGGTCATCGGCGAGCTCAAGGCGCGCGGCGCCGCGGTGGTGTTCATCTCCCACAAGCTCGGCGAGGTCTTCCGGATCACCGATCGGATCGTGGTGCTGCGGGACGGCCGGAACGCGGGCGAGCTGGATCCGCGGACCGGCACCGTGGATCAGCTCATCTCGCTCATGGTCGGCCGCGAGCTCGGCTCGTTCGCGGCGCAACGCCGGACCGTCCCCCCGGGGCCGGAGGTGCTCCGCGTGGAGGGGCTCTCCGGCGGCCCGGTCTGCGACGTGAGCTTCACGCTGCGCAAGGGGGAGATCCTCGGCGTCGCCGGCCTCATCGGCTCCGGCCGGACGGAGATGGCCCGGCTGCTCCTGGGCGCCGACCGGAGGGCCGGGGGCCGCGTCGTCCTCGACGGCGCGGAGCTCCGCATCCGCAGCCCGCGGGACGCCGTCCGGGCGGGGTTCGGCTTCGTCCCCGAGGATCGAAAGGTCCAGGCGCTGGTGCTCCGGATGACGGTCCGCGAGAACCTCACGCTCGCCATCCACGGCGCGCTGCGGAGGGCCGGGCTCTTCCTCTCGCGCCGGCGCGAGGACGCCGTCACCGACGAGTTCGTGCGCGCCCTGCGCATCCGGCTCGCGAGCCGCGAGCAGGCGGTGAACGACCTCTCCGGCGGGAACCAGCAGAAGGTGGTCCTCGCGAAGTGGCTCGCCACCCGGCCCCGGGTCCTGGTGCTGGACGAGCCCACCCGCGGCATCGACGTGGCCGCGAAGGCGGAGGTGCACCGGATCGTCGCGGAGCTGGCGGAGCGCGGGGTCGCCATCCTCCTCATCTCCTCCGAGCTCCCGGAGATCCTGGCCCTCGCCGACCGGGTGCTCGTGATGCACGAGGGCAGGGCCAAGGCCGTCCTCGACAGGGCGGAGGCGAGCCAGGAGACGATCATGCGCGCGGCGCTGAAGGCGAGCGCATGACGCGCCGGAGAGCGAGGCGCCGCGGTTCGCGACCTACGGCATCCCGATGTACTTGGACAAAAGGTCCGCGTACTTCTTGGCGCCGTCCCTCTTCGCGAACGCCTCGTCGAACTTCTTCTTGATGGCGGGGTTCTTGTGGCTGAACCCGATGCTGAGCGGTACGGGAGCCTGGGGCGTGTACAGGACCTTGACCGTCTGCTCCGACCTGGCCGCCTTCCTCGAGTACAGCAGCGCGGCGTGATCGGGCGCATAGACGGCGTCGAGCCTGCCGGCCAGGAGCTTCTTCACGTTCAGCGCGTTGAACTCCGGTGAGGGGTTGTTGTCCCACTTGATCCGGCCATCGCGCATGAACTCGGAGCGGTAGGTGTCGGCTGCGTACCCGATCGTCCAGCTCAGGATGTCGTCCAGCTTCGCGATCGATCCGAGAGGATTGCTCGTCTTCACCAGCAGCCCATCCCTCGCCAGGAAGTACGGCTTCTCGGAGTACGCGAACTTCGTCAGGTCGGCAGGGTTGTAGATGAACACCGCCGCCATGTCCCGCCCTCCCGTCTCCAGCTGACTCATCTGGCGGGGAATGTTCGAGGGGGACGGATCCCAGACCAGCTCCACGTCGAGGTCGGGCGCGAGGTACTCGAGCAGGTCCACGACCGCTCCGCTGACCTTCTTCGTCGCCGGGTCGTAGATCACGTGCGGTGGGACGTCGAAGTACGTGATCGTCACGGTCTCCCTGGCCAGAGGGCGCCCGGCCAGGCAGACCAGCGCGAGGGCAAACAGGATGCGCTTCATCGTCGTTCTCCTTTACGCGTCGAGTGCTTCGGGCTGGGGACCGCTCCGGAGGTCTCGCCGGACGTGAGGTCCGCGGGGCGGCTGCTGGAGCTCGAGCCGGAACGAAGCGACCATGCTGGCGAGGTCGTCGGCCTGACCGGAGAGCTCGTTCGCGGCGGCCGAGGACTGTTCGGCGCTGGCGGCGTTCTGCTGGACGACCTTCTGCATCTCGGAGATGGAGCGGGTCACCTGCCGGACCGCCGCGGCCTGCTCCTTGGCCGCCGCGGCGATCTCCGCGACGATGTCCGTCACCTTGGTCACCCCCGCGGTGATGTCTTGCAGGGCGCCGGACACACGACCGGCGGCGATGTCGCCCTCTCCGGCCTGCTTCACGGACTGGCGGATGAGGTCCTCCGTCTTGGCGGCCGCCTCCTTGGCGCGGAGGGCCAGGGAGCGGACCTCCTCCGCCACGACGGCGAACCCGCGCCCGGCCTCCCCGGCCCTGGCCGCCTCCACGGCGGCGTTCAGCGCGAGGAGGTTGGTCTGGAACGCGATCTCCGACACGTCCTTGATGATCTGGCCGGTCCGCTCCGCCGCCTCCTTGATCTTGCCCATCGCGCCCTGGAGCTGCCCCACCGCTCCGTCGCCCCTCCCGGCGGCCACGCGGGCCGAGAGGGCCAGGGCGCTCGCATGATCGGCGTGCTCCGCCGAGGTGGTGGCCATCTGCTCCACCGCACCGACGGAAGCGGTGGTCTCGTCGAGCGTCGTGGCCTGCGCCGCTGCGCCCGTCGCGACCGCCTGGGCGGAGGAGGCGATCTGGGAGGCCGCGCCCGAGACCTGCTCGACGGCCCCCGCGACCTGGACGACCGCTTCATGGAGGGCCGAGGCGGTCGTGTTGACCGCGTCGTTGAGCTTGGCGTGGTCTCCCCGGAACTGGCCCTCCACCCGGGCGCGAAGGTCACGCGCCGCGAGCGCCTCGAGCACGACGGTCGCCTCTCGAACGGGGGCGAGCAGCGCGTCGACGGTCCGGTTGGCGCCGTCGATGATCTTGCGGAAGTCGGCCCGGTGCCTGGTGGAGTCGGCGCGCGTATCGAGCCGTCCCTCGATGGCGGCCTCGGCGAGGGCGTTCGAGTCGTGCACCAGCGCGTTCACCGCGTCGATGCACGTGTTGAGGTTGTCGCGCAGGCGCGCGAAGTCACCGGCCCAGGCAGCGGTGATTCGCTCCGGGATCTCTCCGCACGAGATCGCCTCCACGCACCGGGCAGCGGCGTCGAGCGGCCCCATCACGGCGTCGAGGGTCGCGTTCACCCCTTCGACGATCCTGCGGAAGTCGCCCAGGTGCCGCGACGCGTCGGCCCGGATGCCCAGGTTGCCGCGGACCGCGGCCGCGGCGAGCCCGTCGGCATCCTCGATCAGCGCATTCACCGCGCCGATGCAGGTGTTGATGTTCTCCTTGAGCCGATCGTAGTCGCCGCGGTACGTGGCGGTGATCGTCGCGGGGATGTCGCCGCGCGCGATGCGCTCGAGCGCGCTCCCCGCGAGCCTGAGCGGCGTCACCAGGGCATCCAGCATTCGATTCATCCCGTCGATGACGCGTGCGTCCCAGCCGCGGTACGCGGCCGGGTCGGCTCTCACGTCGAGGCGCCCGTCGACGGTCGCCGCGATGAGAGCGTCCATGTCACGACCGCGGCGGGTCGCGGTGTCGATGAGCGCGTTCAGGCTGGCGATGATTCGATCGAAGTCCCCCGCGAACCGCTTCGGGATGGCGGGCGGCAGGTCCCCCCCCGCGATCCGCGTCACGGTCTCGGCGGCGAGCGCGATCGGCTCGGCGTAGGCGTCCATCGTCGCGTTCATGCCGTCCAGGACCGGCCGGAACTCCACGGCCACCTTGCTCGCGTCGCCGCGGACGTCGAGGCGGCCCTGCGCGACCGCGTCCCTCAGCCAGGTGGCCTCCGCCGCGAGCACGTTCAGCGGTCGAAGAACGAGCGCCGAGAGCACGAACAGCAGCATCGCGACCAGGACCACATCCACGAGGACGATCTGCACCAGCGTCCCCCGAAGCTGCTCTCGAAGCCGCGCGCGGAGCGCCTCCTCCGTCCACCGGACTTCGCCGGTCGCGAACGCCTTGCCGTCCCGACGCAGCTCGAAGGCCTTCTTCCGCTCGCCCTCCGGGACCTCGGCGCCGGGCTCCAGCGCCATGGGCTGACCGCCGCTCTTCACCAGGGCCGCGAAGATCTCTCCATCCTCTCCCCTCACCACGACGGCGAGCGCGTCAGGTAGAGACAGCTCCGTCCGGAGCACGTCCGAGGCCTGCTCCCTCGACATGTTCCAGACCGGGCCCTCGAGGTTGGTGGACAGGCGCGCAGCCGACGCCTCGAGGGAGGCGTCCATCTCCGCTCGGAGCTGCGCGCGCCGCTCGAGGTTCTGGTACAGGCCCAGCGCGAGCAGGACGGTGGTGACGGACGTGACGCTCAGGAAGATGAGCTTCGTCTTGAGGCTCGCGCGCCAGCCACCAGCCATGGTCGTGGCGGGCTGCACGCACCGTGCCGTACAAATTCGGCGCGATTCCGGCGCCGCTCGACGGGGACGCGGGACCCGAGGTTCTCGCCGACCCGTGCCGGGCGGCGGCGCCTTGTTCGCTGCCGGAACCCCCGGGCCGGCGCATGTCGACGCGGGCCCCTTCGGTGACCCCGCCGCATACTCCGCGGACTTCAGGTGGGCTTTGATCGCTCCCGCCCGCGGGCGCCCTCCGACCTTTGACGAACCGCTCGCATCGATGTCAGGATGCGACCCCTACGGTCTAGTTCGTTGTAGATAACCGGTCCCGCGGACAGGAGAGCGGCATGAAGAACCCGTGTGCATGGTCGAGAAGGTGCTTCACGGCGGCGTTCGTCGCCGCGCTGTCGCTCGCCGCCTGCGAGCCGAGCTCGTACGCGACCGACGAAGCGTCTCCGGCCGGGGAGACGGCCGCCGCCGTCGCCCATACCTTCTACGTCTCTCCCACCGGCAGCGACGCCAACCCCGGCACGCTGTCCGCGCCCTTCCAGACGATCGCGAAGGCGCGCGACGTGGTCCGGACCGTGAACGCCGCGATGAGCGGCGACGTCGTGG
>JAEYOU010000208.1 GCA_023411405.1 Pseudomonadota bacterium
CCCGGGGCGCGCGCCCCCACGCCTCCAGCGCGCCGGCGTCGACGCCGGCGCGGACCTCCTCCCCGAGCACGGCCAGGTCCTCGCGGAGGTCGAGCCGCGGGCCGAGATCGGCGACCGCCCGCTGGCGGGCACGGGCCACCGCCGGCGGGGCAGGAGCGAGCAGCCACGCTGCGAGCCGCTCCTCTCCGGGGCGCGTCCGCGCGGTGCAGAGGAGGTGGAAGAGGGAGCGGTCGCCGAACAGGTCGAGGTCCTGCGCGTACGCGTGGTCCTCCCGCGCGAACGCGGCGCCGGTCGGTCCGGCGGCGGGCGCGGTTCCGTCGAGGCGCGCCAGCGCGTCCTCGTGGAACGCCGCCGCGCGCCGCGCCCGGGCGAGCGCGCGCAGGGCCCGATCGTGAGCGGCCACGAGCGCGAGGAAGGCGGCCGCCGGGACGACCACCCACCAGGGCGAGATCGCGCGCCCCCACCAGGCCAGCCACGCAGCGGCGCCCGCCGAGACGAAGACCGCGAGGCGCGCTCCCGCGAAGCGTGCGTCGACTCGCTCCAGGCGCCCGATGGTCTGCCGGCGCTGCTCGAGCCGTTGCCGGAGGATCTCGCGGGGGTCATGCATGGCGCGGGAAGGTAGCGCGACTCCGGGCCGGGGGCGAGCGGTCGTCTTCGGCGTTCTGCCCGTCCCGTGAAGCCCGCGCCCGCCGCCAGGGCCCCGGGTCGGGACGCGCCCTGACCCCCGCAGGTATCGCCGCCCCGGATGGCCTTTGCGGCCCTGGCCCGATGTGCCGAGCTTTCCGACGTGCCCCCTCCGGCCAGCGGGATCTCGAGCGGTACGCCGTCCCCTGGCGAGGAGCGCGGGGCCGCGCTGCGTGGCGCGCTCGCGGCGGTCCGCGCACGGACACGCGCCCTCGCCGCGCCGCTCTCGCCGGAGGACGCGCAGATCCAGTCGATGCCGGACGCGAGCCCGGCCAAGTGGCACCTGGCGCACACCACCTGGTTCTTCGAGACGTTCGTCCTCGCCCGCGCCCGCCCCGCGCGGAGGCCGTTCCACGCCGCGTTCGGCTACCTGTTCAACTCATACTACGAGTCCGTGGGGCAACGTCATCCCCGGCCGGAGCGCGGCCTCGTGACGCGCCCCGGTCTCGAGGAGATCCTCGCCTACCGCGAGGCGATCGACGGCGAGCTCTCGGACGTGCTGCCCGCGCTCCCGCCGGAGCTGCTCGACGCCGTCGAGCTCGGCCTCGCCCACGAGGAGCAGCACCAGGAGCTCCTCGTCACCGACGTCAAGCACGCCTTCTCGTGCAACCCGCTCCGCCCGGCGTACGCGCCCGCGCCGCCGCCGCCCTCCGGGCGGGCCGCGGCCCAGCGCTCGTGGACGGCGCACGAGGCGCGGCGCGCCGAGCTGGGCACGCCCGCCGGCGGCTTCGCGTTCGACAACGAGCGCCCGCGCCACCCGGTCCTCGTGCCCGCCCACGCCCTGGCCGATCGACCGGTGACGTGCGGCGAGTGGCTCGAGTTCATCGCGGACGGTGGCTACGCCCGCCCCACGCTCTGGATGTCGGACGGCTGGGCGGCGGCCCAGCGCCAGGGGTGGGAGGCGCCGCTCTACTGGGAGCGCGCCGGCGGGGGATGGGCGCTGTTCACGATGGGTGGAATGCGGGCCGTCGATCCCGCGGAGCCGGTCGCGCACGTCTCCTGGTTCGAGGCCGACGCCTTCGCGCGCTGGGCGGGCGCGCGGCTGCCGACGGAGGCGGAGTGGGAGTCCGCCGCGGCGGGCGCCCCGCTCGACGGTCCGTTCGCCGACGACGGCCGTCTCCACCCGGCCGCGGGTGCCCCCGGCGTCCGGCAGCTCCTCGGCAACGTGTGGGAGTGGACCTCCAGCGCGTACACGCCGTACCCGGGCTACCGCCCCGCCGCGGGCGCGCTCGGCGAGTACAACGGAAAGTTCATGGTGAGCCAGCTCGTGCTGCGCGGCGGGTCCTGCGCCACGCCGCGCCGTCACCTCCGCCCCGGCTACCGCAACTTCTTCTACCCGGACGCCCGCTGGCAGTTCAGCGGGGTCCGCCTGGCGAGGGACCCGTCGTGATCGATCAGGCCGAAGCGCGAGGTGCGGCACCGTTCGCGGAGGGCTTCCTCGGGGAGGCGCTGGCGGGCCTGACCGAGCCCCGGAAGGCGATCTCGCCCAAGTGGCTCTACGACGCGCGCGGCTCGGCGCTCTACGAGCTCATCTGCGAGCTCCCGGAGTACTACCCCGCGCGCACCGAGCTCCGGATCCTGGAGCGGGACGCCGAGCACATCGCCGAGGCGGTGGGCGACCGTCCGCTGGTCTTCGAGTTCGGCGCGGGCAACGGCCGGAAGACGGAGCGGCTCCTCGCGGCGCTCCGGTCCCCCGTGGCCTACCTCCCGGTGGACATCTCGCGCGAGGCGCTCCTGCGGGCGGCGGCGGCGATCGCCGCCCGGTTCCCGGCGCTCGAGGTCCGGCCGGTCGTGGGCGACTTCACGAACGGCGTCGTCCTCCCGGACGAAGGGCTCGACGCCGCCCGGCGGCTGGCGTTCTTTCCCGGCTCGACGATCGGCAACTTCGACCCGCCGGAGGCGGTCGCGCTGCTGCGGAGCATGGGGCGGGAGGCCGGGCGCGGCGGCGGGCTGCTCATCGGCGTGGACGCGCCCAAGGACCGCGCGACGCTCGAGCGGGCGTACGACGACGCCGAGGGCGTCACCGCCGCGTTCAACCTGAACCTCCTCGCCCGCATGAACCGGGAGCTGGACGCCGACTTCGACCTGGGCTCGTTCCGTCACCGCGCGGTCTGGAACGACCGGCGCGCGCGGGTCGAGATGCACCTCGTCAGCCAGCGCGATCAGGCGGTGCGCCTCGCGGGGCGGATCATCGGGTTCCGGGCCGGGGAGTCCATCCACACGGAGAGTGCGTACAAGTGGGAGCCGCGCGCCTTCGATGCCCTCGCCGCCATCGCCGGCTGGCGCCACGTGCGGAGCTGGACGGACGAGCGGGCCTGGTTCTCGCTGCGGCTCTACTCCTGGGCGGCCGCCGACTGACCGGGGTCGTCGAGGGTCCGGCCGTCCGCGAGGATCTGGCGCAGCTCGTCGGGCTCCGGCGGCTTCGCGAGGTGGCGATCGAAGCCCGCCTCCATCGACGCGCGGAGATCCGCGACCTGCGCGTAGCCGCTCACCGCGACGAGGATGGGGTCGGGGCCGAGCTCGGCCCGCAGCGCCCGGGCGACCTCGTGGCCGCTCATG
This sequence comes from Pseudomonadota bacterium, assembly GCA_023411405.1. Taxonomy (GTDB): domain Bacteria; phylum Myxococcota; class Myxococcia; order Myxococcales; family Anaeromyxobacteraceae; genus Anaeromyxobacter. The sequence continues at coordinate 3,244 of JAEYOU010000208.1, forward strand.
CCCGGCAGGCCGATGTCGCAGAGCACGACCTCCGGGCGGAGCGCGCGCGCGGCCGCGAGGGCCGACGGACCGTCGTGCACCACCTCCGCGACGTCGTGTCCGAAGACCTGGACGAGATCGGCCAGGGCCTCGGCGGCGTCGACGTTGTCGTCCACGACGAGCACGCGCCGGGCGACGGCGGAGCGCGCCGGCGGAGGCGGGGCCTCGACGGCCGGCACCGCGGCGACCAGGAGTGGGATCCGAAGGGAGAGGGTGGTCCCGGCCCCCGGCCCGCCGCTCTCCGCCCGGACGGTGCCCCCGTGGAGCTCCACGAGCCCCTTCACGAGGGCGAGGCCGAGGCCGAGCCCGCCCTCCGTTCGCGCCATCGACTGCGACCCCTGGACGAACGGCTCGAACGCCCCCTCCAGGAGGTCCGCGGTCATGCCGATCCCGGTGTCCCGAACCCGGAGCTCGGCGGCGTCGTCCGCGCGGCGCACCGAGAGCTCGACCCGCCCACCACGATCGGTGAACTTGGCGGCGTTGGTGAGGAGGTTCCCGACCACCTGGGCGAGCCGGGTCGGGTCACCGAGCACGGGGCAGGGACCGGCGATGTCGACCGCGAGCGCGAGCCCGCGGTCCACGACGAGCGGGTGGTGATCCTCGGCGGTCCTGCGGGCGATCTCCGCCAGGTCCACCGCCCGCCGGTGAACCGCCACCTTGCCGCGCACGATCCGCGTGACGTCGAGGAGGTCGTCGACGAGGCGCGTGAGGTGGACCGTCTGCCGCTCCAGCACGTCGAGCGCGCGCTCCGCCCGATCGCCGTCCTGCGGCGCGTGGCGCAGGACGTGGATCGAGGTGCGGATCGGCGCCAGGGGGTTGCGCATCTCGTGCGAGAGCATGGCCAGGAACTCGGTCTTGCGCCGGTCCGCCTCGGCGAGGCGCGCGTTCGCGGAGACGAGCCGCTCGGTCATCTGGTTGAACGACCGCGCCAGGCTCCCGATCTCGTCGCCGCGGCCGGCGCCGCGGACGGGCGAGAGCACGCCGCCCTCGGCGATCGTCTCTGCCGCGCGCGCGGTGTCCACGATGGAGCGGACCACGGCGCGGGCGACCCAGAACGACGAGAGCACCGCCAGGAGGAGCCCCGCGAGCAGCGTCGGCGTCGCGGCCCGCAGGAGCCAGGTGCCCCGGCCCGAGAGCTCGGCCATGCGCCGGTCGAGCGCGCGCAGGTGGTAGCCGACCAGGTTCTGCAGGAGCGCGTCCGCGCGCTCCGAGAGGAGTCGGCTCTGGTCCGCGCCGGCCGCGAGCGCCGCGAGGTCGCCCCGGCGCGCCGCCGCGAGCAGCGCGCCGTGGACGGCGCGGAGCGAGG
>JAEYOU010000270.1 GCA_023411405.1 Pseudomonadota bacterium
GCCCGGCGCCGGGCGCGCCGCGGAGCTGGAGCGCGCACGCGAACCCGAGGCCGCGCTCGAGCAGCGGGGGGGCCACCTCGGCGAGCACGCGGGCGCACTCCTCCGGCGGGCCGTCGCCGGGATCGAGCGTCACGTGCGTGAGCCCCACCTCGACGGCGCGCCAGACGTCGCCCGTCGCGCGCTCGACGGCCATCGCGCCGTGATCCGCGAGCGCCACCTCGGCCCCGAGGAAGATCGGGAGCCCGGCGGCGATCTCGTCGGCCGTGCGGACCACGGCCTGGAACCACGGGCCGGGCGCGACCCCGGGCGGAAGGACGAGCCCGAGCGTCGCGCGCAGCACCTTGGCGGCCACGAGCCCCGCGCGGACGACGCCCGGGCTCTCGGCCACGAGCGCCGGGAGCTTCGCGTCCGTGACGGCGAGGAGATCGCGGACCGAGAGCGGGCAGGCGTCGCAGCGCGCGGGCAAGCGGCTCACGACGCTCGCGGGGCGGAAGGCGAGGACGGGCGAGAGCACGGGAGCGGTATAGCACGGGGGGGAGCGGGCTTCAGGCTTCAGGACTCGGGCCTGACGCCCAGCCGCGCCCGGAGACGCCTTCAATGCTCCAGATCGTACACGTGCGCGTACGCGCTCGACTCGATCTGGAGCGTCGTGTGATCGATGCCGTACCGCTCGCGCAGCTCGCGCTTCACCTCGTCCAGGATCTCGTCGTTCCGGGGCCCCATCTCGTCCGGGTGGACCACGAGGTGCGCGGAGAGCGCGTGGAGGCCGCTGGAGATGGTCCAGACGTGGACGTCGTGCACCGCGCGGACGCCACGGCAGCGGGCCATGCACGCCGTGACCGCGGCGACGTCGAGATGGCGCGGCACCGACTCCATGAGGATGTCGGTGATCTCGAGCACCAGGCGGCCTGCGCCCCAGAGGATGAGCCCGGCGATGGCGAGCGAGAGCACCGGGTCCACCCAGCCGAGGCCGCCGCGGAGCGCCATCGCGGCCGCCCCGGCGAGGATCGCCACCGACGAGACGGTGTCCGAGAGGACGTGCAGGAACGCGGACCGGGCGTTGAGCGAGTGCTCCCGGTGCAGGAGGGCGAGGATCGCGAGGTTCGCGACGAGGCCCAGGGCGGCCACCGCCGCCATGAGGCCGAGCTGGACCGGCGGCCCGGGGCTCCGCAGCCGCTCCACCGCCTCCCAGGCGATGAACCCCGCGAGGACGAACAGGGCGGCGACGTTGAGCTGCGCGGCGAGCACCTCGACCCGCCGGTACCCGTAGGTCCGCTTGTCGTCGGGACGGCGGCCCGAGAGCCACGCGGCGAACAGCGCGATCCCCAGCGCGCCGGCGTCGGTCAGCATGTGTCCGGCGTCGGACACGAGGGCGAGCGAGCCCGAGAGCCAGCCGCCCACGGCCTCGGCGACCATGATCGTCGAGGTGAACGCGAGCGAGACGGCGAGGCGGCGCACGCTCGCAGGCCCACCCGCGGGGTGCGCGGCCCGCCCGGCGCGGGGGCCCGGCGCGCTCTCGCCGGCCGGGTGCTCGCACCGGTGCCCGTGCGCCCCGTGGAAGTGGCCGTGCGTCATTTCCCCTTGAACCTCCCGTGCAGTGTACTCCATGCTCCCGGGCTCCCGGGCCCGGGAGCGGACCGGCCGGGCGCACGCGGCCCGCGCGGCCCCGGGGGCGAGCGAGGCCCGGACACGATGGACAAGACGGCGCACACGGCGGTCGGGCGCGACGGGACCCGCCTCCACTGGACCGAGCTGGGGGCGGGGACGCCGCCCGTCGTGCTCACCGACGGGGTCGGGTGCGCCGGGTTCGTCTGGCGGTACCTCGAGCCCGAGCTGGCGCGCCGGAACCGCGTCATCCACTGGAACTACCGCGGGCACGGGCGCAGCGCCAAGCCCCGGGAGGCCCACCGGGTCACGCTCGACGACGACGTCGAGGACCTGCTCGCGGTGCTCGACGCGGCCGGCGAGCCGCAGGCCGTAGTCTGCGGCCACTCCATGGGCGTGCAGGTCGCCCTGGAGGCGCACCGGCGGGCGCCCGAGCGGATCGCAGGGCTGGTGCTCGTCTGCGGCTCGTCCGGCCACCCGATCGACACCTTCCACGACTCGAAGGCCCTGAAGCACGCCTTCCCGTTCGCGCGCAACGCGGTGGAGCGGCACCCCACCCTCGCCCGGCTCGTCTTCAAGGCGATCGTGCCCACCGAGTTCGCGCTGGAGCTGGCGCTCGATCACGAGGTGAACCGCGCCCGCGTCGATCGCGCCGATCTGGTCCGCTACTTCGCGGATCTGGCGCAGGTGGACCCCGTCCTCTTCGTGCGGATGCTCGCGTCGGCCAACGAGACCGACAGCTCCGACCACCTCCCGGACGTCGACGTCCCGACGCTGATCATCGCCGGCGGGAACGACACCTTCACGCCCGTGCGCCTCTCGCGGGCGATGCACGAGGCCATCCACGGGAGCGAGCTCGCGGTCGTGCCGCACGGCACGCACGTGACCCCGCTCGAGTACCCGTCGGCGGTGGCCCGGAT
>JAEYOU010000294.1 GCA_023411405.1 Pseudomonadota bacterium
GCTCGCGGGGGCGCTCGCCGGAGCGCTCCTCGGCGTGCACGTGCCCGTGGCGGGGAAGCCTGCGCTGGGTGCGTTCCTCGCGGCCGCCGTGGGCGCCGCCCTCTTCTCCGTCGGCGCGCGGAGCGTCGCGGCCGTCCTCGCGAGCGTCGCCGGCGGCCTGGCCTTCGGCGTGGGGCTGGTCGTGCTCGCGGGTGGGCGCGAGATCGGGGTGGAGCTCGCGACGAGCCCGCTCGTGCTGCTCGGGATCGCGATCGTGCTGGGGATCGCCGGCGCGGCGTTCCAGCTCGCGGGCGAGAAGGGCAGGCCGCGGCTGCCCGAGGCGCCCCGGCTGCCGCGGGAGTGAGGGTCGCTACTCCGGCGGCTCGAGCAGCTCGAAGTCCGGGATCTCCGCCTTCATGTACGCCCGCAGCCGGGCGGTGAGCTTGGCCTCGATCTGCCGGGCGCGCTCCCGCGTGAGCTTGAACCGATCGCCGATCTCCTGGAGCGTCAGCGGGGTCTCGCCCTCGGGCGGCAGGAGGCGGCGGTCGAAGATGTACCGCTCCTTCTCGTCGGTGATCGTCTTCGCGAACGCGTCGAGCTTCTCGCGGAAGATCCGCCGCAGCTCCTCGTCGCCCATCTGGACGTCCGCGGCGCCGCCGCCGTCGGCCATCCGGTCGAGCCGGGTCTGCCGGGAGTCCTCGCCGTCCGGCGACACGGGCGCGTCGAGCGAGAGGTCGTCGGAGGCCATGCGCGCAGACATCTCCTCGACCTCCGACACCTCGACCTGGAGGTTCTTCGCGAGCAGGCGCGGGGTGGGCTCGATCCCCCGCGCGAGCAGCTTGTCGCGCTCCTTCGCCAGGTTGAAGAAGAGCTTCCGCTGGGCCTGGGTGGTCCCGAGCTTCACCATCCGCCAGTTCTCCATGACGAACCGGATGATGTACGCGCGGATCCACCAGGCGGCGTAGGACGAGAGCTTCACGCCCTTCCACGGGTCGTACTTCTTCACCGCCTGCATGAGGCCGAGGTTCCCCTCCTGCACGAGATCGAGGAGCTGGAACGCGGTCCGGCGGTACTCGTGCGCGATCTTCACGACGAGGCGCAGGTTCGAGGCGACGAGCTTGTAGGCCGCGTCGAGGTCGCCCGTCTCCCGGTACTGGACCGCGAGCGCGTGCTCCTCCTCGCGCGAGAGCACGGGGTGACGCTGCACCTCGGCCATGTACGCGCGGAGCGGATCGTACCGGACGAGCCCACCGCCGCCGTCGTCGCGCACGCTCCGCTCGGGCAACGCCGGGACGGGAGGGGCGGTCTCGGGGGCCTCGGGGGCCTCGGTGTCGATGGGATCGTTCGGCATCGCGTGGAGGGCCGCGGCAGCACGCCCGAGCAGTGGGACTGGCGACCGCGGCCGATCGGTGTGATATAGGGGGCGTCGATCGCGCGCAAGACGCGTGCGACAAGACGGCGCATGGCGGTTTTCGCGGAGCGGCGCGGGCCTCGATCCCCGGATCGAGGCCGACGCGGTTCCAGGAGCGAGAGTCGCCATGCGCCTCACGGTGCCCGCGCCGGCTCGGCCGGCAGGGCCAGGAGAGAGAGCATGGAGAACGTCTCGGGAGAGGCGCCCTCGGCGGCGCCTTCGGATTACGTCACACAGACCACGTTCGACGACCTCGGGCTGTCGGAGCCGCTCCGGCGGGCCGTCGCCGAGCGCGGCTACGAGCGGCCGACGCCGGTCCAGGTCGCGACCTACCGGCCGGTGCGCGACGGCAAGGACGTGATCGTCCGGTCCAAGACCGGCACCGGCAAGACCGCCGCCTTCGCGCTGCCGATGCTGGAGCGGATCCCGGACGGCCGGCGGAAGCCGTCCGCGCTGATCATGTGCCCCACGCGCGAGCTCGCGATCCAGGTGGCGGAGGAGATCGCCTCGCTCGCGAAGCACCGCGACGTCTCGGTGGTGACGATCTACGGCGGCGCCTCGATGGGCGAGCAGCTCGAGAAGCTCAAGGCCGGCGCGGAGATCGTGGTCGGCACCCCGGGCCGCATCTACGACCACATCCGGCGGAAGACGCTCCGCCTGGACGACGTGCTGGCGTGCTGCCTCGACGAGGCGGACGAGATGCTCAACATGGGGTTCTTCGAGGAGGTCACGCGGATCCTCGATCACCTCTCCGACGACTGCCAGCAGCTCCTGTTCTCGGCCACCGTGCCGGCGGACATCGAGCAGATCATCCGCGAGTACCTGACCGACCCGGAGCCGATCATGCTCTCCGGGGACGAGTACTCGGTCGAGAACATCCACAACGTGATGTACCCGGCGGTGGACGCGTACCCGAAGCCCCGGAACCTCCTCTACATGATCGAGATCGAGGAGCCGGAGGCGGCGATCATCTTCGGCAACACGCGCAACGACACCACGCTCATCACCGCCGTGCTCAACCGGAACGGCTACGACGCCGAGGTGCTGAACGGCGACCTCCCGCAGAAGGAGCGCGAGCGGGTGATGGCCAAGGTGAAGCGCGGCGAGGTCCGGTTCATGGTGGCGACCGACATCGCCGCCCGCGGCATCGACATCTCCGACCTCTCGCACGTCATCAACTACTCGCTCCCCGAGGACCCGGCCGTCTTCCTCCACCGCGTCGGCCGCACCGGCCGGATCGGCAAGAAGGGGACGAGCCTCTCCATCGTCTCCGGCGGCGACATCCACACGCTCACCGCGCTCCAGAAGAAGTACGGGATCGAGTTCGAGGAGCGGAAGCTGCCGACGCCCGACGAGGCGCGCCGGATCTGGACCGAGCGGCACGTCTCGGAGCTCAAGGAGGCGATGTCGAGCTCGATCTTCGAGGCGTTCATCCCGCTCGCCCAGGAGCTCAAGAACCGGCCGGACGGCGAGTACCTGCTCGCGTTCGCGCTCAAGAGCTTCTTCACGAAGCACCGGATCGAGAAGGCGGCGGACCGCGAGAAGGCCGAGCACAAGCGGAGCGAGCGCGTGCGCCGCGAGCACGGCGAGACCGAGAAGCCGCCGACCGCGCGCGAACCCCGGGCCGCCGGCGAAGGGCGCGGCGGGCGGGGCGAGCGGGCGGAGCGGGGCCTGTCTCTTATCACATCTGACGCTGCCGACGAA
>JAEYOU010000322.1 GCA_023411405.1 Pseudomonadota bacterium
CCTCGCGGGCGCGAGCGCGCTCGCGTCGCGGAGCTCCGGTCCGCGCTCACCCGAGGGTGTCTGCACGCCTCCTCCGATCGTCCGGCCCCGCGTCCGGACCAGAAGGAATCGCGCCGGCACCGTAGCGCAACGCACGGAGCGGCGGCCGACCCTTTGTGTGTCCGTCGGGTTCTCCCGACGTGGGCCTGCCCCGCCCTCCGCCCACACCGGCGCTCGAGCGGGTCTCGAACCGTGGAACGGTCGGAGCGCCGTCGGTGACTGCGCACCGCGTCCCCTGGCCAGGGCGCAGGTCCAAGTGGCCGATCCTCCATCATCTTCCCCGTTGACACCCCGCCGGCCGGGGGCTAATGAGGATGGCCCTTCGCCCAGGTGGCGGAACTGGTAGACGCACCAGATTCAGGGTCTGGCGGCCTCAAAACCGTGGAGGTTCGAATCCTCTCCTGGGCACTCGACGGGCCGGCGCTTCCGCGCCGGCCCGTCCTTCGTCGAGCGCCTCGCCACTTCCCTTGACGCGCGGCCCGGATGCATGTTTATGCATCCGTTATGCAACAGCGCACCGTCGCCATCGTCGGCGCCTCCGGCTACAGCGGCCTCGAGCTCACCCGGATCCTCGCCCGCCACCCGAACGTCCGCCTCGTCGCGGCCCTCTCCGATCGCTGGGCCGGGGAGAGGATCGGCGGCCGCGTGCCCGCGCCAGAGCCCATCGCCTCCCTCGCGTACGGGAAGCTCTCGGACGGCGCGCACGTCGAGGCGGAGCTCGTCTTCCTCGCCACGCCGGCCGAGGCCTCGGCCGACCTCGCCCCCCAGCTCGTCCGGCGGGGGCTGCACGTCGTGGACGTGTCCGGCGCGTTCCGGCTGAAGGACCCGGCGCTCTACCCGACCTGGTACGGCTTCGAGCACCCCGCGCCCGCGCTCCTCGCGGAGGCGGTCTATGGCCTGCCGGAGCTGGGGCGCGAGGGGCTGCGCGGCGCGCGGCTCGTCGCCAACGCCGGCTGCTACGCCACCACCATCGCCGTCGGCGTCGCGCCGTTCGTGAAGGCGGGGGTGGTCTCGCCCGAGGGGATCTCGATCACCGCGCTCTCCGGCGTCTCCGGGGCGGGCCGGAAGGCGAGCGAGGACTTCAGCTTCGTCGAGATCGCGGACGACCTCCGCGCGTACCGCCTCGCGAAGCACCAGCACGTGCCGGAGATCGAGCAGACCATCGCGCGGTACGGCGGGCGGTGCGGTCCGATCTCGTTCACGCCGGTGCTCGTGCCGATCCGCCGGGGCATCCTCTCCACGGCCCACCTGCGCGTGCGGGACGGCGCGACCGCCGCCGACCTCACCGCCGCGCTCGAGGCGGCGTACCGCGACGAGCCGTTCGTGCAGCTCCGGCCCGCGGACAAGGTGCAGGTGAAGGACGTGCTCCACAACAACCGGTGCCTCGTCGGCGTCGCCTTCGACGCGCGCGCGCGGATCGCGGTGGTGACGAGCGCGCTCGACAACCTCGTGAAGGGCGCGGCCGGCAGCGCCGTGCAGGCGATGAACGCGGTGCTCGGCCTGCCCGAGACGGCGGGGCTGGATCTGCTGGGAGGCTGACGCCTTGAAAGTTCCGCGGGGGTTCCGGTTCGGCGGCGTGCACTGCGGGCTCAAGCCGCAGCGGCGCGACCTCGCCCTGGTCGTCTCCGATCACCCGGCCGCGGCCGCCGGGGTGTTCACGCAGAACAAGGCGGCGGCGGCGCCCATCCAGGACGCCCGCCCGCGCGTACCCGCGGAGGGCATGCGGGCGATCCTCGCCAACTCCGGGAACGCCAACGCGCTCACCGGCCCCGCGGGCCTCGACGACGTCTCCGTGATCCGGAGCGCGGTCGCGGACGCGCTCGGCATCCAGAAGCGCGCGGTGCTCACCGCCTCGACCGGCGTCATCGGGGCGCGGCTCCCGGCGATGAAGGTCGTCACCGCGCTCCCGGTGCTGGTCGAGCAGCTCGGCGATCACCCGGACCTCGCGGCCGAGGCGATCCTCACGACCGACACGCGGCCCAAGATGGCGGCGCGCGAGGTGGTCCTGGGCGGCAAGGTCGCGGTGGTCTCCGCGATCTGCAAGGGGTCGGGCATGCTCGCGCCGCAGCTCGCGACGAGCATGTGCCTCGTCGTGACCGACGCGGCGATCGCGCCCGCGCCGCTCCAGGAGGCGCTCGGGCGCGCCGTGAAGCGGACGCTCAACATGGTGACCGTGGACGGCGAGATGTCCACGAACGACACCGTCTACCTCCTCGCCAACGCGCTCGCAGGGAACCAGCGCATCGGCGAGGCCGGTCCGGACCTCGAGCGGTTCGAGGCGGCGCTCACCGACCTGCTCGGCGAGATGGCCCGCGCCATGGCCGCCGACGGGGAGGGCGCCACCCGGATGCTCGAGGTGGTGGTGGAGGGCGGCCCGGACGAGGAGATCGCGGCGGAGTGCGCCCGGGCGATCGCGTCGTCCCCGCTGGTGAAGGCCTCGCTCTTCGGCGCCGATCCGAACTGGGGCCGGATCCTCGCCACCGTCGGCGCCCGGGCGGGCGCGCGCGGCTGGCCGGTCGATCCCTTCAAGGCGAAGGTGGTGATCCAGGGGGAGGCGGTGTTCGCGGGCGGCGTGCCGACCGACGTCGACCGGGAGACCCTGCGCGCGAAGATGCGCGAGACGCGGGTGGACATCCTGGTCCAGCTCGCGGCGGGGAAGGCGCGGGCCGTCGCCTGGGGGTGCGATCTCTCCTACGACTACGTGAAGATCAACGCCGACTACACCTCGCTCATCGTCCAGAACGCCGACGGCGGCGTCGGCCGGGACGACCGGGTGGCGAACTACAGCCCGTCGTTCAAGCGCGCCCTGCTCGCGGAGGCGCTCAAGTACATCGCCGCGTTCTCCGGCCAGGTGGCGGTGATCAAGTACGGCGGCGCGGCGATGGTGAAGGACAGCCTCAAGGAGGCCTTCGCCGAGGACGTCACCTTGCTCAAGAAGGTGGGCCTGAAGCCCGTGGTGGTCCACGGCGGCGCGCCGGAGATCTCGAGCACGCTCGAGAAGCTGGGGGAGCGGAGCGAGTTCGTGGACGGGCTGCGGGTGACGGACGCCCAGTCCCTGCCGGTGGTGGAGATGGTCCTCACCGGCAAGGTGAACCAGGAGCTCGTCGCCCTGCTCAACGCGCGGAGCGCGGGCGCGGTCGGGCTCTCGGGCAAGGACGGGCGCCTGCTGCGGGCGCGCAAGGCGGACTTCGAGACCGGCCGCGACCTCGGCCACGTCGGCGAGATCGTCGAGGTGAACCGGCAGTTCCTGCGGATGCTGCTCGACGGGGGGTACGTGCCGGTCATCTCGCCGATCGGCCTCGCCGACGACGGCACCTCGCTCTCGATCAACGCCGACGAGGTGGCCGCCGCGCTCGCGGTGGCCCTCGGCGCGCCGAAGCTCATCCACCTCACCGACGTGCCCGGCATCCTCGACTCTCCGGACGGCGAGCTCGTCCGGCAGCTCACCGCCGCCGACCTCTCGCGGCGGCTCGAGGCCGGGGCGATCACGGGCGGGATGAAGTGGAAGGCGCACTCGATCCTCAAGGCGCTGGCCGGCGGCGTGGAGCGCGTGCACGTGCTCGACGGGCGCCAGCCGCACACGGTCATCGCCGAGCTCTTCACCGATCGTGGCGTGGGCTCGCTCGTGACGCCAGGGTGACCTCCCATGTCCTCCGACGCCACCCGCCGCCGCGAGGCCGTCGCCCGCATCATCCGGACCCGCCGGATCGGGACGCAGGAGGAGCTGCTCGCCGCGCTCGCGGAGGCGGGCGAGCGGGCCACGCAGGCCACGCTCTCGCGCGACCTCGCCCGGCTCGGCGCCCGCCGTGTCTCCCAGCCGGACGGCGGGGCGTTCTACGAGCTCCCGCCCGAGCGCGATCCGCTCTCGCTCCTCCGCGGCCAGATCGCCTCCATCGGCGCGAACGGCTCGCTGGTCGTGATCCGCACCGTGCCCGGGAGCGCCAACGCCATCGCCCGCGCCATCGACCTCGCCCAGGTCCCCGAGGTGCTCGGCACCATCGCCGGCGACGACACCATCTTCGTCGCGCCCGGCGCAGGCCTCCGGCCGGAGCGCCTCGCGGGCCGGCTCGCGGCGCTGCTGGGCGTGCCCGAGGCGGCGCGCGGCTGATCGTCCCCGCGCGGCCGTGTCGGGGC
>JAEYOU010000325.1 GCA_023411405.1 Pseudomonadota bacterium
GCTCGCGGGCGAGCGGCGGGCCGCGATCTGGCGGAGCCTCGGGCTGGAGGCGGACGGGGGCGACCTCTTCGCCGGCGTGGCGCCCCCGGAGCCCGAGCCGGCGCTCCCCATGGCGAGCGCGGCGGAGGAGATCTCGGCAGACTTCACGGCGACGGGCCTCTCGGTCCGGAGCCACCCGATGGCGGTCGTCCGCCCGTCGCTCCCGAGCGGCGCGGTGCGGACGGCGCGCGAGCTCCAGCGGATGGCGGACCGGGCGCCGGTCGAGATCGCCGGGATGGTGATCGTCCGGCAGCGGCCGGAGACGGCGGCGGGGATCGTGTTCGTGAGCCTGGAGGACGAGACGGGGATCGCGAACCTGGTGCTCATGCCCGACGTCTACGAGCGGTACCGCCCAGTCGTCCGCGGCTCCCCGTTCCTCCTCGCCCGCGGCCGGGTCGAGCGGAACGGGCTCGTGGTGAACGTCCGCGTCGAGACCGTCGCCCCCCTCGCGCTCGCGCCGCCCGTCGGCGACCGCGCGCGGGATTTCCACTGAGTGTTTCCCCGTGCCCGCGCCCGCGTCCGGCACCCGCGTCTCCAAGGTTCCGCTCGCCCCTCGAGCTGCCGCTCGTGCTGAGCCTGTCGAAGCACGAGCGGGAACGTGCCGCGTCCTGCTCGTGAGCCGTACGCCGCCTCCGCGCCTCCGCCCCGATCCCCCGGCCGCTACCTCGGTCGCGCGGCAGGGATCCCGCTCCGCGCGCGGAGGACATGCAGTCCGTCTGGGCGAGGCGCGGCAAACTCCGCCGGCCACTCGGCGCGCTGCGCGCGCCGGTGCCCGGCGTCGGACAGCGCCGCGCCCGCTGCAGGTGATCCGCTCCGCGCGCGGTGACGTCCTGCGTGCGCTGCGCGCCCTCGGTGTACCGCGGCGCGGGGGCTCGGGCTCCGGCGCTGCGGCGGCTGCGTGCAGTGTGTACCAAGCATCACGCTTTGCGCCCGACCATGTCCTTGGCTGCCTCTGACGGTTGCGCGCGCAACGCGGGCAAACGCGTCGCGGGGATCCCCGGCGTTCCGGCAACCATGAACATCTGATGGACGCCATGTCGAGCAGCCGCCCGCAGATCGTGGAAGGAGTTGACGAGATCGACCGCGAAGAATGCAGCGATGACGTGATCGACCGGAGAAACCGAGACTCCGCGATCGGCGAGTTCGTTACGGACTGCTCCGACCGCGTTCCAGAGCACGTCTCTGCCCAGCGCACCGCCGTCGGTGGCAGTGCGCTGGGCAGTCAGCTGCGCCACGGACTCGAGAGACAGTTCCACTCCCAGTCGGCTCAACTCCGACAAGGCCTCGTCCAGGACTTCGCGGTGACGCTCGTAACCCCGTGGGCCGATCAGGGCCGGACAAAGCGGCAACTCCGACATGCGGTGACTCCCTTCACACTCTCGACAGGCGCTCGGCTGCTTCCCCCGAAAATGCGACGCCCGGGGCGGCTTCGCCCCGGGCGTCCCAACCATGAGACTCTCGTGAACTCGCGAATGAACTAGCTGCACCCCGTCGTCGACCCGCAGTTCACGCACTTGTAGCAGGCGCCGCTGCGGACGGTGATGGAGCCGCAGGTGGCGCAGGTGGGGGCGTCGGTCTCGCGGGCGTGGGTGAAGACCTCGCCGTTGGTCCCGTTCGCGCTGCCGTTCCGGCTCGAGGCGGGGAGGGTGAGGGGCTTCACGACGACGGCGTCGGCCGCGGCGGGCTTGCTGGGGGCCTGGCCGGGGGGGAGCAGGGTGGGGGCGGAGAGGGCGGTGCCGTCCTCGCTCGGGATGAACTTCAGCGCGAGCCACCGGAAGATGTAGTCGGTGATCGACTTCGCGATCGGGATGTCCGGGTTCCCGGTGAAGCCCGACGGCTCGAACCGCGTGTGGCTGAACTTCTCGCAGAGCACGCGGATCGGCACGCCGTACTGGAGGGCCATCGAGATCGCGGTGGCGAAGGAGTCCATGAGGCCGGAGACGACCGACCCCTCCTTGGCCATCGTGATGAACACCTCACCCGGCGTCCCGTCGTCGTACAGGCCCACGGTCATGTAGCCCTCGTGGCCGCCGATCGAAAACTTGTGGGTGATGGCGCGGCGCTCGTCGGGAAGGCGGCGGCGGGCGAGGCGCGGCTCGACCGTCTGGGCGGCGTCCTTCTCCGCCGCCTTCTCCTTGCCCGTGTTGAGCGGCTGGCTCCGCTTGCAGCCGTCGCGGTAGATGGCGACGGCCTTGAGGCCGAGCTTCCAGGACTCGACGTAGGCGTGCTCGATCTCCTCGGCGGTGGCCGAGGTGGGCATGTTGACCGTCTTCGAGATCGCGCCCGAGAGGAACGGCTGGACCGCGCCCATCATCCGGATGTGGCCCATGTAGTGGATCGACCGCGCCCCGTTCCGGGGGCGGAACGCGCAGTCGAACACGGGCAGGTGCTCGGCCCGGAGCTCCGGCGCGCCCTCGATCGTCTCCATCTCGTCGATGAACTGGAGGATCCCGGTGATCGTCTGGGCGGAGTAGCCGAGCTTCCGGAGCGCGAGCGGGACCGTGTTGTTCACGATCTTGAGCATCCCGCCGCCGACGAGCTTCTTGTACTTCACGAGGGCGATGTCCGGCTCGATGCCGGTCGTGTCGCAGTCCATCATGAAGCCGATGGTCCCGGTGGGCGCGAGCACGCTGACCTGCGCGTTCCGGTAGCCGCTCTCCATGCCCTGGCGCAGGGCGTCGGCCCAGGAGTCACGGGCGGCGCCGAGCAGCGCGTCGTCCACCAGCGTCGGGTCGATCCGGTCCACGTGCTGCGCGTGCTTGCGGATGACGCCGAGGAACGGGTCGCGGTTCCGCTCGTAGCCAGCGAAGGGGCCGACGCGCTCGGCGATCCGGGCGCTCATCGCGTAGGCCTCGCCGGTCATGAGCGCGGTGATGGCCGCGGCGACCGCCCGGCCGCCGTCGGAGTCGTAGGGGACGCCGCTCGCCATGAGGAGCGCGCCGAGGTTCGCGTAGCCGAGGCCGAGCGGGCGGTAGTCGTGGCTGTTCTTCTCGATCGCCGGGGTAGGGTACCGGGCGTTCCCGACCAGGATCTCCTGGGCGAGGATGGTGAGGTCCACCGCGCGCCGGAAGGACTCCGCGTCGAACCCGCCGTCGATCGACCGGAAGTGCATCAGGTTGAGCGAGGCGAGGTTGCAGGCGGAGTCGTCGAGGAACATGTACTCCGAGCACGGGTTGGACGCGTTGATCCGGTCCGTGCTCGGGCAGGTGTGCCAGGCGTTGACGGTGGTGTCGAACTGGAGGCCCGGATCGCCGCAGAGCCAGGCGGCCTCGGTGATCTGCTTCATGAGGTCTCGCGCCCGGATCGTCTCGAGCACCCGGCCGTCCGTCCGCGCCTTGAGCTCCCACTCCCGGTCCTCGACCACCGCGCGCATGAAGGCGTCGGTGACGCGGACGGAGTGGTTCGCGTTCTGGAAGAAGACCGAGTCGTACGCGCCGCCGTGGACGTTGAAGCCGCCGTCGTAACCGGCCTCGATGAGCGCCCAGGCCTTCCTCTCCTCGTCGGACTTGCAGGTGACGAACTCGCCCACGTCCGGGTGATCGACGTCGAGGATCACCATCTTCGCGGCCCGGCGGGTCTTGCCCCCGGACTTGATGACGCCGGCGAAGGCGTCGAAGCCGCGCATGAAGGAGACGGGCCCCGAGGCCTCGCCGCCGCCCGAGAGCCGCTCCTTGGAGGAGCGGATGCGGGAGAGGTTCGAGCCGGTGCCCGAGCCGTACTTGAAGAGCATGCCCTCGGTGTGCGCGAGCTTGAGGATCGAGTCCATCGAGTCGCCGACCGAGTTGATGAAGCAGGCGGAGCACTGCGGGTGCTCCTCGACGCCGACGTTGAACCAGACCGGCGAGTTGAAGCTCATCTTCTGCCGGTAGATGAGGTGGGCCAGCTCGGCCTCGAACGTGGCGGCGTCCGCGGCGCTCGCGAAGTAGCCGTCCTTGCGCCCCCACGCGCCGATCGTGTTCACCACGCGCGAGACGAGCTGGCGGACGGAGCGCTCACGCTCCGGCGTGCCGAGGCTGCCGCGGAAGTACTTCGACGCGACGACGTTCGTCGCGAGGAGGGACCAGCTCTTCGGGACCTCGACGTCCTTCTGCTCGAAGACCAGGGCGCCACCTTCGCCCGTGATCTGCGCAGTGCGGGTCTCCCAGGCGAGCTCGTCGGCCGGGTCGACGCCCGCGCTCGTGAAGAAGCGGGGGACCTCCAGGCCCCGCTGCGCCTTCGGCGCCGCCTTCCTGGAAGCCTTCGTGCTCCGTCCGCGCCCCGCTGCGATCTCACGCTCCATCATGTCCTCGATCTCCCTTGCCCGCGCCGCCGGCGCGGGCAAACACCTGCCCCATCGGGGGCGATCCTGGTCGCTCCCGAGCGCACGGGCCTCCGGCCGGCCCGCGTTCAGTGAACCGGAGGCTAGCTGCCCAGCCTAAAGACGTGTCTGACGTTGCCCCGCGGCTCACGCCCGCGGGAAGAAGAAAGCCTCGTGATGTCGCCGCTCCACCCGCCCATCCCGCCCGACCTCCTCTGCTCCCACCCCCGCAGCGCGGACTCGAACTCTATCAACCGAGGCCACGCTGTCAACGCCATGCACACAATATATGGTGCCATACACGCATGGCTACACAACCCACGGGAATCTTTGGGGCGTGTCTTGCGCGGCAGCGCGCGCGAGGCAACCTGCCCAGGGGCTTTGCAGCGCCGCCGATATCGGGGGTGAGAGCGCTGGCCCGCGAGCGGGGGCGGGGTTCTACGCCCGTCCAAGCAAGCAGGCGCTGCGCCGCCGCGCCGCGCGCCGATTCGCCTCGGACG
>JAEYOU010000379.1 GCA_023411405.1 Pseudomonadota bacterium
CGTCGACGGCGTGCGGGACGTCCGGACCGGTGAGGAGGGCCCCCGCGCGCCGGGCGCGGGCCGGCGTCGTCACCGCGAGGTCCGCGTCGAGCCCCACGATGAGGTGCCAGCAATGGTGCGCGTGCAGCCGGCTGGCGCCGCCCGGGCCCCACGTGACGAGGACCGCGGGCCACGGACGCAGGAGCCCTGCCGCCGAGGCCGGTGACCGAGGGAGGAGCACGGCCGTGTTCATGCGTCGCCGCGGACGGCGGCGCCACGCGAACCCGCGGACCGGCGGCGACTCCCCGCGCGGCGACGTCAGGAGAACGCGTCGACGTCGAAGCGGCGGCGGTAGTCGTCCACCGCGACGACCTGCGTGTTCGCGGCCTTGTCGCCGAGGCGGCGGCCGTCTCCGGCCGCGAGCACCACGATGGGCTCGATGAGGCTGCCCACGTACGGGATCAGCCCGAGGAGCATCATGATCGCCGCGCGCCCCGCGGACTGGCCCATGGTGCAGGGCCGGTTCGTGGGCAGGTGGACCACCATCAGCTTCATCATCTTCTTGCCGACGCTCTGCCCGTTCGCGCGGCCATCCTTGATGAAGCCGTAGACGATCCCGACCAGCATCAGGAGACCGCCGAGGATCCCGCAGATCGCGGCGACCGCGCCGTTCTCGTTCACGCCGCCCACGACCGCCAGGACGATGAGCACCATCGCGGGGAGCATGAACAGGAAGCCGTCCACGAGGTACGCCACGAACCGCGCCCCGAGCGGCGCCTTCGGGTAGACGAGCTGCTGCTGCCCGTACGCGGGCTGCCCGTGCGCCTGCGGCGCAGCCAGCTGCGGGCGCGGCGGCGGCGCGGCCGCCGCCTCCGGCGCGAGGGAGGCGAGCTCCGGGATCATGTTCCACGGCTGCCACCCGGACATCCCGGCCCGCCAGACGTGCGTCCCCGCGGGCAGCCGGCCGAACCGGATCATCCCGGCGATCGCCTCCTCGTCCACCGGCCCCGCCTGACTCCCCGCGTCCAGGTAGTACCAGATCGCTTCGCTCATGCTCCCCCGCTCCCGCGCTGTGCCCCGTGCTCGGGCGTGATGGGATGGACCCGCCTCGGCGTGCGAGTGTACAGCCCTGGCCGGGAGCGAGTGTCCGCCCAGCCGGAGCCCTGCGAGGCGTCGCGCAGGCTCGTTATACGATGCGCCGGCGTGGGCGCCGGCCCGACGGCGGGAAGGTAAGACATCTGCACGTTTCGCGAGGAGCGCACATGCCGCGGTTGCTCATCGTCTCCAATCGGCTCCCCGTGACCGTCCGGCGCGCGCCCGACGGAGCCCTCTCGGTCGAGCCCAGCACGGGTGGGCTCGCCACCGGCATGAAGGGCCCGCACGAGCGGCTGGGCGGCCTCTGGTTCGGCTTCCCCGGCGAGCTGGACGGTCTCGCGGCGGAGGAGCAGGCGACCGTGCAGCGCCGGCTCGCCGATCTGTCCCTCGTGCCCATCCCGCTCACCGCCGAGGAGCTGGCGCGCTACTACGAGAGCTACTCGAACGGCGTGCTCTGGCCGCTCTTCCACTACTTCGCGTCGCGGCTGCCGCTCGAGGTCCACGACTTCGACGCCTACGAGAAGGTCAACGCGCGGTTCGCCGATGCCGTCGCGGAGCGGTACGAGCCCGGGGATCTGGTCTGGGTGCACGACTACCAGCTGATGCTCGTCCCGCAGATGCTCCGCGACCGGATCCCCGACGCGCGGATCGGCTTCTTCCTCCACATCCCCTTCCCGTCGTCGGAGGTGTTCCGGCTGCTCCCGCATCGCGAACACCTCATCAGAGGACTGCTCGGCGCGGATCTCCTCGGGTTCCACACCGCCGGCTACCTCCGGCACTTCGCCTCCTCGGTGCTCCGCCTCACCAGCACCCCCACCCAGGTCGATCGGATCCGCTGGCACCACGGGGACGTGCGGCTGGGCGTCTTCCCGATGGGCATCGACGCGGACGACTTCTCACGCCGGGCCGGGTCGCCGGAGGTGGAGGAGCTGGTCCGCGCGCACCGGCAGGGCGGGGCGCAGCTGCTGGTGGGCGTCGACCGGCTGGACTACACGAAGGGAATCCCTCGCAGGCTGCTCGCCTTCGAGAGCCTCCTGTCCCAGCACCCGGAGCTCCAGGGGAAGGTCCGCCTGGTCCAGGTGGCGGTGCCGTCGCGCGAAGGGGTGGACGCCTACCGGGACTTCCGGGCGGAGGTCGACGTGCTCGTCGGGCGGCTTCACGGAAAGTTCGCGACGTCCGGGTGGTCGCCGGTCCACTACATGTACCGGGGACTGCCGCAGGCCGAGATCGTCGCGCTCTACCGCTCCGCGGACGCCGTCCTGGTGACGCCGCTGCGCGACGGCATGAACCTCGTCGCCAAGGAGTTCGTGGCTGCCCGTCCGGACGGCGACGGCGTCCTCCTGCTCTCCGAGTTCGCCGGCGCTGCCTCCGAGCTGGCGGAGGCGCTCCGGGTCAACCCGTACGACATCGACGGGACGGCGGAGCTCATGTACCGCGCCCTCACCATGCCCGAGGAGGAACGCCGGACGCGCATGGCCGGGCTCCGCGCCCGGGTCATGAAGCGGGACGTCCACGCCTGGGCGCGAGGCTTCGTCGGGCAGCTCGAAGGCAACGGCGCTCCGAGCCCGGTGCGCGGTCCCTCCCCGGGACAGTCCCTCGGTTCGGCGCTCGAGCGGGCCCGCGCCGCGTCCCATCTCGTCCTCCTCCTCGACTACGACGGCACCCTCGTCCCGTTCGCGCCCACGCCGGAGCTGGCCGTCCCGGATCCCACGCTCCTTGGGCTCCTTCGACGGCTCGCCGCGCACCCCGGGTTCGAGGTCCACGTGGTGAGCGGCAGGAAGCGGGAGACGCTGGCGCGGTGGCTGGGGGCGCTGCCGCTGGGGCTGCACGCGGAGCACGGCCTCTGGTCGCGGGCCGCCGGCGGCGCGTGGGTCCAGGCGGAGGCACCGGACGACCGCTGGCGCGTGCCGGCGCTGGAGATCCTGCGCGACTTCGCCGATCGGACCTCCGGCGCGATCATCGAGGAGAAGACCGCCGGGCTCGCGTGGCACTACCGCGCCGTCGATCCCGAGTACGGGGCGGCCCAGGCGCGGGAGCTCTCGGTCCACCTCTCCGCGTTGCTCTCGAACGCGCCGGTGGAGCTCCTCCAGGGCGACATGGTCGTCGAGCTCCGTCCGCATGGCGTCGAGAAGGGCCGCGTCGCACGCGCCGTCCTGCGGGACAGTCCCCGGAACACCCTCGCGTTCGCGGCGGGGGACGACCAGACGGACGAGGATCTCTTCGCGGCCCTGCCGGAGGGCGCCATCGCGGTCCACGTGGGCAAGTCGGAGAGCCGCGCTCCGCTGCGCGTCCCCGACGTCCGCGCGCTGAGGGCGATCCTCGAGCGGCTCGCCGGTTGAAGGTGGACGGCGACACGCCCGTCGGTGTCCCGAGCTGACAGCGGAGGGGGGGACCTCCCAGGGGGGAGCGCCGGCAGCGCGGCGGAGCTATCTCCGGCGCGGCTCGGCAGGAGGGTGACGACATGGAGCAGCGGAAGCTCGGCGGCCAGGGGCTCGTGGTCTCGGCGCTCGGCCTGGGGTGCATGGGGATGAGCGAGTTCTACGGCGCCGCCGAGGAGGCGGAGTCGATCGCGACCATCCACCGCGCGCTCGACCTCGGCGTCACCTTCCTCGACACCGCGGACATGTACGGGCCGTTCCGGAACGAGGAGCTCGTCGGCCGCGCGATCCGGGACCGGCGCGACCGGGCGATCGTCGCGACCAAGTTCGGCAACGAGCGCCGCGCCGACGGCACCTACGTCGGCGTGAACGGCAGGCCCGAGTACGTCCGCAGCGCGTGCGAGGCGTCGCTGCGGCGCCTCGGGCTCGACCACGTCGACCTGTACTACCAGCACCGGGTCGATCGCGCGGTGCCCATCGAGGAGACCGTCGGCGCGATGGCGGAGCTCGTGCGCGCCGGCAAGGTCCGCTACCTGGGGCTCTCCGAGGCGGCGCCCGCGACCCTCCGGCGCGCGCACGCGGTGCATCCGATCAGCGCGCTCCAGACCGAGTACTCGCTGTGGTCGCGCGACCCCGAGGACGCGATCCTCCCCACCGTCCGCGCGCTGGGGATCGGCTTCGTCGCGTACAGCCCGCTCGGGCGCGGCTTCCTCTCCGGCCGCTTCCGGACGCCGGAGGATCTCGCCCCGGACGACTGGCGCCGGAACAGCCCCAGGTTCCAGGGCGAGAACTTCCGGAGGAACCTCGAGCTCGTCGCCGGCATCGAGCAGCTCGCGCGCGCGCGCGGGGCCACGGCGTCGCAGCTCGCGCTGGCCTGGCTCCTCTCGCGCGGTCCGGACGTCGTCCCGATCCCCGGCACGACGAAGCGGGCGCGGCTCGAGGAGAACGCGGCGGCGGTGGCGATGCGCGTCGACGCCGGAGAGCTCGCCCGGCTCGACGCGATCGCCCCCAGGGGCGCGGCCGCGGGTGCACGCTACCCGGAGGCCGCGATGAAGGCGCTCGACGGCTGACGGGCCCGCCGTCCGCGGAGCAGGTCCTCCCCCGGTCCGGTCAGGGGAGTCGGCGCCCGCGTCGTTCAGACCTCGTCGCAGGTCCGGTAGACGTACGCGCCGTCGCTCGGCGGGACCACCTGCCGGTCGCGATAGATCACCGTGGTGGTCGCGCCCCGGGCGTCGCACGCGTCGCGGAAGTTGGGCAGGCCGCCGTTGTCCGGGTACTCGATCTCGAACCAGACGTCGCCGTAGGCCCGGGCGAAGTCGTCGCAGTCGCCGTAGGGCTGGCACTCCTCCACGACGGCGAAGTCGAAGCCGATCTCCTCGCGGTGGGCCAGCATCTCCGACGTGTTCTTCTGCGCGATGGCGAGGCCCCTGGAGTGCGCGCGGGCGGCGAGGAGCGTCGCGAACGCGACGTCGTGCTGCATGGTGAGGAGCCCCTGGGAGCGCTCCCACGAGTTGAGGTTGTCGGGCTCGACCGCGTCGTACCCCTTCCTCGCGCACGCGTCGATCCAGGGGCCGACGACGGCCAGGATCGCCTCCCGCTTGTCGGCGGTGGAGACGTCGAGCACGAGCTCGTTCCACTCCTCGTCCACCACCCAGGCGCCGTCCTTCCGGAGCAGGAGGTCGGGGTGCTGGGTGGTCCAGAAGTCGAAGTCCTCCGGCTGCGTCTGGAAGGCGTTCACGTAGCAGACGTTGTACTTCCCCGCGACCGGCGGATCGCTCCAGTCCCGATCGACGATCTCCACGTCCGCCGCGGGCGCGTAGGCCCCGCCGATCTGGTAGTCGAACCTGGCGTGCGCGGGCGGCAGGGTGACCGCGCCACCGCCGGCGTCGGAGCTGCCGCCGGCGCAGCCTGCCCCTGCCAGCGCCAGCACGAGCCCCAGCGACCTCGCGATCTCCCAGCGACGCACTTCACGTTCGGTCATCGGCCTCTCCTAACACGTGGGTGGCCGCGGCGGGCCCCGGGAATGCGGGGCTTCGACCGGCGCCACCTCGGCGCCCCCCGGTCGACGGGAGGGCAATCACGCGCGGTGCTCGCCTGAAGGAACCGCCGCATCGGGGCAGTGGGCCGGCGGCCGTGCACCTCCAAACTTCCTCGCGAGGAGGGTGCCATGTCGCCGAGAGCCATCGCCGGAGTCCTGACGTTCGTGCTGGGGGTCGCGCCCGGGATCGCCGCCGCCGACCGCTCCACCCCGCCGATCCCGGGCCGCGGGGAGGTGGTCGTCACCCTGCGCGAGGAGGCGATCGTGCTCTCGGGCGCATACCGGTGCGTCGGTCCCGGCGTGGACCACACGCTCGTGTTCACGTCGTCCGGCCTCAACCCCGTCTCGCTCGAGACCAGGCTCGGCAACCTCGACGCGGGGGACTGCTACATCATCGCGAACCTGCTCCTGGAGACCGCCCGGGCGGCCGGGTGTACGACCAGGCCGGCGGTGCCCCTGCCGCCGCAAGACGAGGCGACCCTCGATCTGCTCTGCACCGGCACACGCTCCTCGCTGGTCGCGCTCATCACACGGCTCGGCGTGATCGCCCTCACCTACCAGCAGCCGCAGCCCTGAACCACTCCGTGGCTCGCGGGCACCGCTGCCCGACGCCTGGCGCCTTCGGTTCACGCTCGCTGCGCGCGGTCGCCCCGGAGCCCGTCGCACGCCTGCCCGCGCCGGCCGGGAGCGCCGTCGCGCACGCACGTGGAGCGCACGCTCTCCAGGCCGCGCGGAGTCGTCGTCGCGGAGGAACTCGCGCCGGAACGGGGGCGTCGACGCGCACGGCCCTCGACCTATGCTTACGGCGCGGGTGGGGTCGCCCCGTTCGCCCGCGGGCCGTGGGCCACGCATGTCGTGGGACCGGGGGGGACCCCAGCGTAGCGGGAGGGAGACCGATGCCGGCCGACGTCGGTGGGAGGACTCGCGAGGAGCGCCGCTTCGTCCCCATCCCCGAGGCGCGGGCATTGAAGGACGCGGAGCTCTACCCCGCGACCCGGGACGCGCTCGAGCAGCTCCTCGAGAACCTCCGCGCCGCGGTGGATCAGAGGGCGGACAAGCCCGCGCACGAGATGCTCTCCACGAGCTTCCTCGTCAGCGGCGATCGGGGGTTCGGGAAGACGACCGTCCTCCTGACCGCGGCCGCCGCCATCGAGAGCGCGGGGGCGGACGTCGAGCGGCCCGCGCAGTTCGGCTCCCTGGGCGCGATCCTCCGGGAGCTCAAGCGCCGCGTCGTGTGGCTGGACACGCTCGACCTGGAGCCCGTTCCCCGGGGCGCGAACCTCCTGGCCGCCCTCCTCGTCCGCATCCGCGAGGCCCTCGAGGACGCCACCCGCCCCGATGATCTCGACGAAGCAGCAGGGCGTGTCGATGGCCGGCGCGAAGCCTCGGACTCCGTCCTCGGCGGGGACATCGAGAAGACCTGGGAGCAGCTCGATCGACTCGTCCAGGACGCCACCTTCATGTGGGAGGAGACCACCCACGTCAACGATCCCCGCCGTGAGCGCGCGCAGCAGCAGATCAAGGCGGCGGAGATCTTCGCCAGCTTCCCGCAGCAGTTCGCGCGGGCGGTGGAGCGGGTCGCGCGGACCCTGAGCCGGATCACGTCCAAGGACAAGCCGGTGCTGGTGCTCCCGGTCGACAACGTCGATCGCAGCGTCGAGCACATCTACAACATCGTGAAGTTGTGCCGGCTCGCGTCGAGCCCCCGGCTCTGGTTCGTGCTGGCGGCGGGCCGGCCGGACTTCCAGTTCTTCCTCGAGCGCTCCTTCCAGCGGGAGATGTCCTCCGGCAGGCCCGGCGCCGAGGACCGCGACGACGATCTCTCCGTCGCGCGCCGGCAGGCGTCCACCACCATGCGGCGGGCGCTCCCCCGCGCCCACCAGATCCAGATCGAGGCCATCCGCCCCGAGGTCGCCTGGACCACGACCAGCGACGGCCCCCTGAGCCTCGAGGCCCTCCTCGTCGACGGAGGCGCATGCGATCGTGGACCTGATCGACGCCGTGCCCACGAGCTTGCGGCTGGTGCGTGGGCTGGACGTCGCGTCCGAGGAGCTGAGCGTCCCGACGTGGGTCGTGGTCCCGCTCTTCCGCTTCGTGTCCGGCCGGTCGGCGCTCGCCGCCGCGCGGCGCCCGTCCGCGCGGCTCTCCCCGCTGCGGTTGACGGCCCACGTGGGCGAGGACTTCCGTCACCTCATGGAGGGGCTGCGCCGCACCTGCGAGTGCATGTTGTACCTGTTGCGGCGGTCGGGAGGGCGCCTGGGACACGCCACGGCCCTCGGGGTGGATCCGAGCCTGTGGGCGGAGTCGGTGGGGTCGTTGATGATGCCGATCGAGGAGCGGCTCTGGGACCTCGTCTTCGAGTGGCGCGTGTACGCCCACTACCGCCTCCCCGTCGAGCTGGCCGCCGCCGCTCCTCCGCAGCGAGCGCTGCGGATCGAGAGCGACATCCGCGAGCTGTCGGAGCAGGTCTTCCGGCACCCGCACGAGCCGACCGAGCTCGCCGAGGCCCACCACGTCCTGCACCAGCTGTGGTGCCCGCCCGTCGCCGCGAGCGAGCCCATGGAGCTGGGCCTCATGCCCTTCGCGCGCGCGCTGCGGAGGGTGGACTGGGACCGGGTGCGCTCGGGCGCGACGGTCCACGCGCTCCTCGAGGCGTACCGCGAGGAGGAGGAGCTGTTCCGGTGCGGGCAGCAGCTCGTCGAGATCACGCTCGAGGAGTCGGAGATCGCCGCGCTCCGGACGGTGCAGGACGCCATGCGCCGGCTCGCGGGGGCGCGCGGCATCGTGGTGGAGGTGAACCCGTCCAGCAACCTCCTCATCGGGAACCTGCTCGACCTCCGCAACCACCCCATCCTGCGGCTGTTCCCTCCGGAGCCCCGGGACGACGCGCCGCCGCCGGTGCCGATCGCGGTCGGGTCGGACGACCCGGTCACCTTCAGCACCCACCTGCTCCGGGAGTACGCGCTGCTCTACGAGGCCGCCAAGGGCGCGGGGTATCCGGAGCGGGTCGTCCACGAGTGGCTGGCCACGATCCGGCAGACGAGCGTGGACGCCCGCTTCACCGAGCCCTGGAGGCCGAGCGCGCGGCGCGTGGCCGGCGCGCTCCGAGACGAGCTGGACGAGTACCTGCAGCGACCGCGGAGGGTCGATGCCCGGAGGACGGCATGGTCATGAACCTGCAGACGACGAGCACCGGCGCCGCGTACCCGGCCAACGTGGGGCTCCGGCACCGGAAGCACCGCAACCTGAGCGCCTCGCAGCTCCTCTGGGCCAAGCTGGAGCGGACGGCCGCCCGCGTCGAGCTCGTGCGCGCCCTCTCTCGAACGAGCGACCCGGCGGAGCTCGCCATCCTGGCGCAGTGCACGGAGCGGCTGGAGCTGGCGCGGGAACGGATCGACCGGACGGTCCGGCAGACCTGGGCGTTCTGGGAGGTGATCCACCGGGTCGACGAGCTGCTGCTGCTCGTCATGCCCGCCGGCATGCTGCGCGCCGAGGCGACCGACGTGCTGGCGAAGTTCGAAGACAAGATCAAGGACGCCGCCGTGCGCAAGGTCTGGCTCGGCGCCGATGGCGCCTCCGGCCCGCTCCCGCAGGTGGTCGAGCGGCTCGCCCCCGGCGCGCCACCGCTCCAGCCCGGGGATCGGCACGTCCTCCGGAACGCCCTCAACCTCGTCAACGAGCAGGGCGACACGAACTTCTGGCGGCTCGGCTCCAACGTCTCGGTCCAGGCCCTCAGCGCCCTCCTCCTCCTCGTCCTCTTCGTCTTCGCGGTCTTCGTCCGTCCCCTCTTCCAGGCCTTCCCGTCGGCGCCCCCTGGCGCGGTCGGCGTCCTCACCACGCGCCCCGACACCTTCGACGTCCTGCTGCTCGGGGCGGCGGGGGCCATCCTCGCCAACCTGATCGCCACGAAGCCGATCATCGTCTCGATCGGACCCACGAGCCGCTACTACGCCCACAACCTGTTCGTGAAGCCGGTCATCGGCGCGTTCGCCGCCGGCCTCGTCACCCTCCTCGTGCAGTCCGGGCTCACCTTCGGCGTCTCGACGACCGAGGGCGAGTCGGGCGCCGGCGGCCTCGTCCTGGACCCGGCCCATCAGGTGTTCCTGCGGTCGATCCTGGCGGTGGCGGCCGGGTTCGCGGCGGAGTGGATGCTGCGACCGATGATGGAGAACGTCCTCCGTGCCATCTCCCTCCGGAGCGAGAAGGTGGCGACCGGGGCCGCCTCCGAACGGAAGTAGGCGGGCGAGCCGCGCCCGTCCCAGAGTCATCTATCTGGGCGCGCCTCCAGGCAGCGGCCAGAAGCGCGACTCGTACGTATAGAGGAGGGCTCGCGGGACGTCTGGGTAGGCCGCGATGGCGCGCTTGGAAGCCGACGTCGCAACCGGAGCGGTCTCTCGAACAACGCGTCTACCGGAGTCGCGCGAGGCACGACTCCGCTCGGGGACGAGGCTGAGTAGAGATCGCTATGCGGGGACGTTGACCGCAACACACGACACGCCGTACGCGACGCGCATCCAGTAGGTTCCCGCCGGGAACAGCGCGGCGCGCACCCCGCTGGAGAACGCGTCCCAGGCAGTCCTGTACGCGGCCAGGAACGACGCGAGCCGGCGGATCGCCTCGAGGCGCTTCCACTTGTCCCGTGCACCGATGCGCGGGTTCAGGCCGCGACGGGGCTCACCCGGCGCCGGGCGCGC
>JAEYOU010000483.1 GCA_023411405.1 Pseudomonadota bacterium
GCCCCCTTCACCGGCAGCCTAGCGACGGGCCGCCCGGCCGGCGGCTTCCCGGACGGAGCGTTACCCCCAGTGTAGTCGGAGTGCGCGCCGTCCGGGTGAGGCGGAGCGCACCTGCCGCGCCGCTCACGCGCTCGCGGGCTTGGTCTTCTGCGCCACCTTCCCGCGCAGGCTCGCCTCGATGAGGAGCCGGAACTGGGTCCGCACCGCGGCCGCCTCGGAGGCGGACGCCTCGAGGTCGTTCTCCGCGAACGGATCGGCGCTCTCGAACACGTCCTTCCCGCGCCGGAGCGTCAGCGTGAACTGCGCGCCCTTGCCGGGCCCGTCGGACGCGGCGGCGATCGAGCCCTTGAGATAGCTCGCGAGCTCCTTGACGAAGGCGAGCCCGATCCCCGAGCCGCCCCGCCGCGGCGCCCGCTTCCGCGCGCCGTAGCGGACGAAGATGCTCTCCAGCCGCTCCGGCGGGATGCCCTCGCCGTCGTCCGTGACGGCGATCTGGACCTCGGCCTCGCGCACCGCGAGCGAGAGCCGGATGCGGCCCTTGCCCGGCTCGACGAACTTCGCGGCGTTGGAGACGAGGTTGTGCATGATCTGCTCGACCTTGTCCGGGTCGGACCAGAGGTCCTCGACCTCCGCCTCCGGGAGGTCCTCCTCGAGCACGATCCCCGAGACCGACAGGACCGGCCGGTAGAACGCCGCCAGATCCTGGAGGAACCGCCGCGGGCGCAGCTTGCGGATCCGCAGCACGAGCCCACGCTCGTCCATGCTCGCGAGGTCGAGCAGCCGGTCGATCGCGACCTTCAGGCGGAGCGACGCCTCGTAGACGATCGCGGAGAGCTCCCGGAGCTCTCCCACCCCGCGGCGCTCGTCGGGCTGCATCGCCAGCCAGGACGAGTCCATGATGATGGTCACGAGCGACCGGAAGTCGTGCGTGACGTTGGCGATGAACTCGTTCCTCATCCGATCGACGTTCTGGAGGAGCCGGTCCTTCTCCCGGATCTCCTGCATGATCATCGACGCCTTGAGCGCGCTGCGGATCTGCCGCCCGAGGGCGAGGCCCGAGATGTCCTCCACCGGGTCGTACTCGAGGCCGATGAACCCGACCTCCTCGTCGCCGAAGACGAGGGGCTGCCAGACGAGGTTGAAGCGATCCTCGGGGTCGAGGATGCCGGGGGGCAGGAGCCGGTGGGCGGGGTAGGTCACGCCGTCGCCCACCTGCTTGCGCCCGCGCTCGTCGAACGCGAGGAGGAGCCGCGCCTCGCCGTAGGCGCGCTCGGCCGAGGCGTGCACCGCGAGGTAGCACCGCCGGATGCCGATGCGCGGGAGCTCCCGGGCCATGTTCTCCAGGAGCGCGGCGATGTCGAACG
This sequence comes from Pseudomonadota bacterium, assembly GCA_023411405.1. Lineage (GTDB taxonomy): Bacteria > Myxococcota > Myxococcia > Myxococcales > Anaeromyxobacteraceae > Anaeromyxobacter. The sequence goes on from JAEYOU010000483.1 coordinate 1,365, forward strand.
AGCCGATGAGGTTCTCGGTCACGTACTGCACGAGCTGCGTCTTCCGCGCGAGCAGCCAGTTCACCCGCCACTGCTGCTGCCGCGCCGCCTCCTTCACCAGCACGCGCGCCTGATGGAGCAGCGTCTCGCCGCCGCCGCCCCGCGCGAGCAAGCCCGCCGACTCGGTGCGGAGCGTCGTCAGCAGATCCTCCCAGACGTCGTCGGAGAGCTCCTGCCCGAGCGGGCTCCGGAGCCAGCCGTCGAGCGTCGCGACGAAGCTGCCGGGCGCGCCGCCCTCGAGCACCTCGGCCGCGAGCGCGCTCACGAGCGCCTCGACGCACGCGCGCCCCCGGTCGCCGAGCGCCGCCGGCACGTTCTTCCGGCCGAGCGAGGCGATCACCGCCTCGGACATGGCGCGGGGCGTGGCGCCGGCCTCGCACGCCCGCGCCGGCTCGCCGGCCCGCTGCACCGCGTCCGAGAGGCACCCGCAGGAGCGGCGGAGGACGACCTCGGTCGGGAACCGCTCGACCGGCGCCGCCGCCTCGCCGCGCATCAAGCCGAGCAGCACGCGCGTCGCGCGCTTCGCCATCTCCAGCGTCGGCTGGCGGACGGTCGAGAGCGGCAGCACCAGCCGCTGCGCCGCGGCGACGTCGTCGAACCCCGTGACCGAGACCGCCTCCGGCAGGCGCACGCCCGCGTCCTCGAGGCACTCGACGGCGGCGACGGCCATCTCGTCGTTCGCCGCGACCACGGCGTCGAACGGGATCCCCTCGTCGAGCGCCCTCCGGACCGCGGCGCGGGCGAGGTCCGGATGGAAGTCGGCCCGGAGGAAGAGGCGCTCGTCCACGGCCACGCCGAGCGCCGCGAGCGTCTCGCGGAACACCCGCTCGCGCGCCTGCGCGTCGTGGTTCTCGGCGTAGCCGGCGAGGAACAGGAAGCGGCGACGTCCGTGGCGCTCGTGCAGGTGCTCGAGGAGGCCGCGCAGCCCGCCCTGCCCCTCGCAGACGATGGACGGCATCGTCGCGAGCGGGAACCCGAGGCTCACCATCGGGAGGGGCCGGAGGCGCGCGCAGTAGTCGTCGAGCTGCTCCGTGCCGAGATACTTCGCCGCCAGGCACGGCACGACGATGAGCCCGTCGAGGCGGTCCGCCGACATCAGCTCGAAGATCGAGTTCCGCCGGCACGCCGAGGGCGACCACACGTCCCCACCGACGAAGTTGACGACGCTGACGCCGGCCTCGCGCGCGACCGCCTCCACCCCCGCCCAGATCGCGCGCTGGTAGTCCTCGTCCACGCTGTCCAGCATCACCCCGACGGTCGGTCGCCGAGGCTCCGCTGGCTGGGCAGGGGTCTCCATGTGTTGCTCCGGACGTAGGGAACGCCCCAGTGTACGCCTCAGGGGGCGGGCGAAAAGTCCCTCCTCCCACCCACGTTCGGCGCGGACGAGCGAGCGCTTACCCAAATGGGACGACGCGCTGCGTTATACCCTGGGGAGGCTGCGCCGCCAAGCCCAGACGAACCGATCAGGCTCGCGCTCACTCGTGCAGCTTCGAGAGGAGCCGGTCCTTCTCGCGCAGCTCCTGCATGATCATCGACGCCTTGAACGCGCTCCGGATCTGCTCGGCGAGCGCGAGGCTCGAGATCTCTTCCTGCGGGCTGAACTCCAGCCCGATGAAGCCGATCTCCTCCTCGCCGAGGATGAGCGGCTGGTACACGAGGCTCACGCGCTCCGCGCGATCGAGGAAGCCCGGCGGCAGCAGCGCGCGGGCGGGGTACTCGATCCCCTCGCGGTCGAGGCTCCTCCGCCCGGCCTGGTCGTAGGCGAGCAGGAGCCGCGCCGTCTCGAACGCCGTCGCGGGCGAGCCGTGCACCGAGAGGTAGCAGCGCCGGATTCCGATGCGCGGCAGCTCGCGCGCCATCGTGTCGAGCAGGGTCGGCGTGTCGAAGCAGCCGATGAGCGAGTCGATCACGTACTGCAGCGTGAGCATCTTCCGCGAGAGCCGCGCGTGGGCCTTCCAGAGCTGCTGGCGCTCCGCCTCCTTCACCAGGATGCGCGCCTGGTGGAGCAGCGCCTCCGCGCGCGCCTCGGCCGAGGGCGAGAGCCGGCCGCCGGTCTCGCGCCGGAGCAGCGAGAGGAAGTCGTCCCAGACCTCGTCGCTCGTCCCCTGGGCCAGGCTCTCGCGCAGCTCCGTGTCCAGCCGGCTCGCGAACGAGCCCGGGCCGCCGCCCACCTCCGCCACGAACGCCTGCACGAGCCCGGTGATCCCCTCCGGCCCGCGCGGCCGCAGGAGCGCGCCGCCCTCCTTGCGGAGCACGGCCATGATGGCCTCGGTGAGCTGCGGGAACGGCGTCGCGCCGGGGCGCCGCCCGGGGCGCGGCTCGCCGGCGCGCAGCGCCGTCTCGGAGAAGCAGCCGCACGAGCGGCGGATCACGAGCTGCGTCGGGTGGCGCTCGACGGGGAGGGCCGGCTCGCCCCGGAGGAGGCCGAGCAGGACCTGCACGGCGCGGCGCGCGAGCTCGAACGTCGGCTGGCGCACCGTCGTGAGCGGGAGGCGCTGCCGCTGCGCGCTCGGGATGTCGTCGAACCCGGTGATGCTCACGTCGTGCGGGATGCGGAGCCCCGCGTCCGCGCACGCGTCCATGGCGGCGATGGCCATGTCGTCGTTGGCGGCCACCACCGCGTCGAAGTCGATCCCTTGCCCGTGCACCTGCCGGACCGCGGCGTAGACCCGATCCGGGCGGAAGTCGCCCTGCCGGACGAGGCGCGGGTCGATCGGGATCCCGTGCTGCTGGAGCGTCTCGCGGAAGATCCGCTCGCGCTCGGTGGTGTCGGGGTTCCGCTCGGTGCCGCCGATGAACATGAGCCGCTTGCGGCCGTGGCGGATGAGGAGGTGCTCGACCAGCTCGCGCATCCCGAGCTGGCCGTCGGAGACGACCGACGGCATCGACGCGAGCGGGAAGCCGACGGAGACCACCGGGAGCGGGGCGAACCGCCGGCAGTGCTCCTCGAGCGGACCCGCGCCGAGGTGCGTGGCGAGCGTGGTCGCGACGACCACCACGCCGTCCACGCTCGCGGACGAGATGAGGTCCCAGATCCGGTTGCGCTTCACCATCAGCGCATCGTCCGGATCGAGGTTCCCGCCCACGAGGCTCACCAGGCTCGCCCCGGCCTCCTTGGCGGCGGACTCGAGCCCGGCCCAGATCGACCGCTGGAAGTCGTCGTCGACGTTGTCGATGAGGACCCCCACCACGGGCCGCGCCGGTCGCCCGGGCTTCGACGGGGGCGGATGGGTGCCGCTGGCTTCCATGGCGCCTCAGGACGGCTGGACCACCGCGGCGGTCAACGCGGCGGCGACGCTCGCCAGGGCGCGCTCGACCTGCGCGCGCGACGCGGCGTCGAAGGTGGGATCCTCGTCGGAGGCGAGATCGAGCTGCTCGGCGAGGTAGGCGCCGAGCGCGGGCTGCACCTCGCCGAGCGGGGGCGGCTCCTGCTCGAGATCGCGCAGGTCCCGGAACTCGACGGTGCCGAGCCGCTCGCCGAAGGCGTGGTCGAACATGGCCCACGCCTCGAACGCGAGGTCCTGCAGCGTGAGGATGGCGACGTCGGTGAGGGGCAGGCTCTCGAGCCAGGCGGCGAGGTCGGGCTGGACGTTCGTGAACCGGTCGCGGCGGCGCTGGAGCTCCCGCGGCGAGGCGTCGGCGAGGACGCGCCAGATCCCCTCGACGATCTCGGTGGCGAGCACGTCGCCGTGCTGGCTGCCGCGCTCCGGCAGCGGCTCCGGCGGCGGGTCGGCCGCGAGCGGCGCCGGCTCCGGCGCGAACGCCGGCGCGTCGTCGTTCGGGCCGAGCCCCGCGGCGAGCCGGGCCCAGAGGCCGAAGAGGTTCCCGTACAGCCGGCGCGCCTCGTCGGGCGTCGCGAACCGCGGCTCGGCGGTGAAGAGCCCGGGGATGATCGCCGAGCGAGGCTCGCCCGCCGCCTGTGCGCGACGGAACCGCTCCGCGACCTCGTCCGCGTCGTGCGGCGATCCCGCCTTCGCGAGGAGCGCGGTCAGCACCTCGGGCCCCTCGTAGACCGCGGGGATGGCGGGGTCGCCGCCCGGGCCGCGCCTGCGGCTCACAGGAGCCTCCGTTCCAGAGGGGCCGCCGGCGACGGGGCGCGCGCGAAGCCGAGACCTGACGAGGCGTCCGCGACTGCGTGGCAGGGGGCGGCGAGCGACATCCGACGATCAGTCTAGCCCTCCGCGACCGTTTTTGCTGCTCGGATCGTGACGGAGCGTTGCCGCCCCCACCCTGCACGTCGTGATCTATGCCTAGATGTCGTCCGCGAGGTCCTCGTCGTCGCCTGCGGGCGGCGCGCCGTGGCGCGGTCCGCGCATGTTCCAGCGCGGACCGTCGCCCGGCCCCATGCCCTGCCCCCGCCCCGGCCCCGGATGGCGCATCACCCTCCGCTCGATCCGGTCCCGGAACGTCCCCAGGAAGAGCGCCGCCCGCGCCTTCTGCTCGGGCGAAAGGTCGCGGGTCACGGTCTGGAGCATCTCCCGGTCCAGCGCCTGCATCTGGGTCCGCGCCTCGAGGAGCTTCGCGATCGCGCCGTCGACCTCCGCGGCGGTGGCCTTCCCGCCCCGGGCCGCGGCGCGGAGCACGCCGTGCGCGTCGGCGGCCTGCTTGCGCGCCGCCTTGCGCCGCTCGTCGAACCGCTGGAGCTGCTCGCCCAGCCGGAGCGCCGCCGGCGTGTCGAGGTCGAGCGCCTCGGCGAGGCCGAGGGTCCGCGCGAGCCGCATCCGCTTCTCGGCGCGCGCCGAGTCCGGTCCGCCCTGCGCCTGCGCCGCCTCGCCCTTCGGGCCCTGGGCGAGGGTGAGCGCCGGCGTCATCAGGAGCGCCGTCAGCACGATCATGAGGTTTCGCATGTCCGTCCTCTCTCACGCTCGTGCTTCGACAGGCTCAGCACGAGCGGACTTGGAAGACCCGCTCGCCCTGAGCCTGTCGAAGGGCGAGCGCCAATTCGTCTGCTACTCGCCCGCCCACGCGTCGTACGCCGCGAGGGCGTCGTCGCCCCACGTGTCACCGCCGGCGACCGCGTCGTCCGACAGCTCGAGGACGGCGCTCTCCGTCCAGAGCGCGTCCACGTCCGGCACCTGCCACCCGGCCTGGGCCACCACGGGCGGCTCCGCCGCGCGGTCCCGGAAGAGCACCGGCGCGAGC
>JAEYOU010000527.1 GCA_023411405.1 Pseudomonadota bacterium
GCCCGGCCCCGCGCGCCGGCCGCTCGTCGAGGACGTCGTCGCCGCCGCCGCGCGCGCCGGCGCCCGCCCGGGCCCGTTCGCCGACGCGTTCGCGTGGGCCTTGAGGCTGGCGGCCCTGTACCCCGCCGATCCGGGCGTCGCCATCGCGCTCCTCCTCCGCCTCGTCCGGCTCGCGCCCGGCGAGGCGCTGTACCTCCAGGCCGGGAACATGCACGCGTACCTGCGCGGCGTCGGCGTCGAGGTCATGGCGAGCTCCGACAACGTGCTCCGCGGCGGCCTCACCCCGAAGCACGTGGACGTGCCCGAGCTCCTTCGCGTGGTCCGCTTCGCCGAGGACGACCTCCCGCTCGTCCGCCCCCGCCCCGGCTGGCCCGGCGAGGAGGTCTACGCCACCGAGGCGACGCAGTTCGAGCTCTCGCGCATCGAGCCCGCCGGCGCCCCGTTCCGCGCCAGCGTCGCCGGACCGGAGATCCTCCTGTGCACCGAGGGTGAGGTCGTCGTCTCCGGCGCCGGCGAGCGGCACGCCGTGCGGAAGGGCCAGAGCCTCTTCGTGCCCGCGCGGACCGGGGCGTACGAGCTCGCGGGGACGGGCATCGTGTTCCGGGCGGCGGTGCCGCGGGGGTGACGAGCGGCTTCAGGTCCCCCTCGCCGCCTCGACTCGAACCCGCTACACGCCGGCGCTCAGCGACCAAACGGCTTCGCGAGTGGCGGTGGTGACCATGACTGTGAGTGTGGCACGACGCTCTGACGTCACGGCCACAGTCCGTGAACGGGTGCGCGGCAGGGCCGTAGTGCGACCCGGCTCCATTCGCTGAGCTGACGTGGCCCTCAACGCCTCCGGCCGCGGCGCGAGGAGCGGCCACACGAAGCTGGGCCCACACCCCGCTCACTCCACCCGGTACACGTGCGCCTTCTGCCCGTCGAACGTGACGAGCACCTTCGCGTCCCACGACAGGTTCGGCGTCCCCACCGCGAGCCCCTCGGCGACGTCCTCGGTCCAGGTCTTCCCGCCGTCGCGGGTCCGGTAGACGTGGCCCTCCGGGAGGCCCTCGTCGAGGAAGGCGACGAGCACGCCCTCGGCGCCGGCGAAGCGCAGCGCGGCCCACGGCGTGGTCATCGACTCCACGACCGGCCTCCGGAGCGGGCTCGGCGCCTGGGCCCAGGACGTGCCCGCGTCCCGGCTGAGCCACAGGTCGCCGTTCTCGTCGAGGACCCGGAGCCGCAGCGCGCCGCCCTCCTCCGCGAGCGAGACCGCAGCGATCGAGACCGCCTCCGGCGGCGGGGTGAGCTTCGTCCACGTCTCGCCGCCGTCCGCGGTCATGCCCACGGTCGCGGACGTCGCGATGACCCCGCGCTTCGCGTCGAGGAACGAGAGGAAGCGGGCGTGGCCAGGGAGCGGACCTCCGAACCCCGCGAGCGCCGTCCAGTGCGCGCCGCCGTCCTTCGAGCCGCGGACGTGGCCGTGGTTGCCGGCGCTCCACGCGGCGCCGGGGCGGGCCTCGAGCCCGAAGCGGCAGGCCGAGGAGTTCACCGCGGGTGCCCAGGTCTTCCCGCCGTCATGCGTGACGTACGTCGCGCCGGCGTACCCGGCGGTGAAGCCCTCCTCCTCGGTGACGAACGCCGCCACGCTGGCCTTGTGCGCGATCGGCGCCTCGGACGCGAGCCTCCAGGCCGGCGCCGCCGCGGCGGCGCGCGGTGCGCCCGCGGCGATCACCAGGGTGAGGAAGAATCCGGAGCGATGGCTCGTCATGTCGTTGCCTCCCTGTGCGGCACGAGTACCAGCCGCGCCCGTCCGCGCGAATGGCCGGGAGGCAGCGTCGCTGTGCAGATCGGCAGGAAGGGCGGCCGGGGGAGCTTCACCCCGCCCGCAGCATCCAGTTGGTCCGCTCGCGGTACTCGGACGGGGCCGCCCCGACCTGCTTCCGGAACGCGCGGCTGAACGCGGCCGGATCGGCGTACCCCACCCGCTCGCCCACCTCGTTCACCGGGACCAGGGTGTCGCGGAGGATCCCCTGGGCGACCTCGATCCGGAGCGCGGTCACGTACTCCATGATGCTCCGCCCCGTCACCGCGGCGAACCGCGCCTGGAGCGAGGTCCGGTTCGTGGCGAACCGGCGCGCGAGGCCCTCGACCGTGAGGTGCTGGTCGAAGCTCGCCTGGAGGTACGCGAGCAGCTCGCGCATCCGCTCGTCCGCGGGCGGCACGACCATCGGGTCGATGCCCACCTGGTCGAGCCCGCGGAGGAAGATGAGCAGCGTGATGAGGAACGACCGGGTGCGGCACGGCCAGCCCTGGTCGGCGAACCGGGTCCGCTCCTCGTGGAGCCGGGCCCAGAGCGCGCGGACGCGATCCCACGCGAGCGGCCCGGGCTGGAAGACGCCGCCCGGCGTCGGTTCGCGCCAGAGGAACGGGTCGAGCCAGTAGACGTCCTGGCCCATCACCATCGGGAGCGCGCTCCGCGCGGGGCCGCGGATGTTCTCGAACGACAGCTCGTGGTGCAGCACCGCCGGGTGGAAGTACGCGAGGCGGAAGCGGTGGCCGTCCCCCTGGAACGCGACCTCCTCCCGCTCGTCCAGGCAGAAGACCGCCGGCGCGTGGAACGGGAAGGAGCGCGCGCCGCGCACGAACAGCCCGCCCGCCCCCTCCACCACCACGAGCCGGAGCCGCGCCCCGAGGCCGTCGAGGGGATCGAACCGATCGGTCGCGGCGGTGCCGAGCCGGAGCTCGTAGCCGGGCCAGGTGGCCTCGTGGGCGGTGGACCAGGAGGGGCTCGTCACCGGGCCATCCTACCCCGCCCGCGCCGGACGGACGCGCCCGGCCGCGCCCGCGCCAGCCGGCGCACGGCCTCCCGGAGCTCCCGCGGCTCGTGGCGGCCGAAGCCGAGCCGGAGCCAGGGGACCGGCGACCCCTCCAGCGTGAACAGCGCCCCGTCCTGGACCACCACGCCCTCCGCCCGGGCCCGCGCCGCCCAGGCGCCCGCGTCGACGCCCCCCAGCACGCGGCACCAC
>JAEYOU010000642.1 GCA_023411405.1 Pseudomonadota bacterium
CCCTGGGCTCGCGATCCGCCGAGCGGCGACGGTCGCGATGGGCGAGCTCAGCCGGCGCCCTCGCGCGCGGCTGGGCCGGGGAGGGCGCCCTCCGTGGCGCATGGTCCAGGCGGGGAGGCGGTCGCACGATCGGTAGGCGAGTGCTACCCCCCAACCGGCCGCGCCCCCCCGCGCTTGACGGTTTTGGTCATATGCTCGTAATGTCCACGGGCGAGGTGGAGCGATGCCCAGGCCGTTCTGTCCCAGGCGCATCTCGGGCCGGCCGGCCGCGACCCTGTTCAAGCCCGCCGGCGTCCCGGTGCGCGCGCTCGAGGAGGTCGTGCTGACCCTCGACGAGTTCGAGGCGCTGCGGCTCGCCGACCTCGAGGGCCTCTACCAGGAGCAGGCCGCAGCCCGGATGAACGTCTCGCGCCCGACGTTCAGCCGCGTCCTCGACGCGGCGCACCGCAAGCTCGCGGACGCGCTCGTGCACGGCAAGGCGGTGCGGTTCGAGGGCGGCCCGGTGGAGCTCGCGAACCCGCGCTGCTGCCGGGAGCACGACGGCGGTGGCGAGTGAGGAGCGGGACATGAGCACGCGTACACCGCGAACGGAGCCGGCGGGCCGGGGCCGCGAGGCGCCGGTCGCCACGGACGCCATCCTCGACAGCATCTCGGACGGCGTCTTCACCGTGGACGAGCAATGGCGGGTCCTGTCCTTCAACCGGGCGGCCGAGGAGATCACCGGGATCGCGCGCGAGGACGCGATCGGCCGGCGCTGCGCCGACGTGTTCCGGGCCAGCATGTGCGAGACCGAGTGCGCCCTGCGCCACACCATGGCGACGGGCGCGGCGCTCGTGAACCGGGCGGCGTTCATCGTGAACGCGGCCGGGAAGCGGGTGCCGATCAGCGCATCGACCGCGCTGCTGCGCGATCGGGACGGGACCGTGATCGGGGGCGCCGAGACCTTCCGGGATCTGTCGGTGGTCGAGCAGCTCCGCCGGGAGGTCCAGGGGCGGTTCCAGGTCGGCGACATCGTGAGCCACAGCCCGGCGATGCGCCGCGTGCTCGAGGTGCTCCCGCGCATCGCGGACAGCGAGAGCACCATCCTCGTCGAGGGCGAGACCGGGACCGGCAAGGAGCTGGTGGCGCGCGCCGTCCACGCCCTGAGCCCTCGGCGCAGCGGCCCGTTCGTCGCGGTCAACTGCGGCGCGCTCCCGGACACGCTGCTCGAGTCGGAGCTCTTCGGCTACAAGGCCGGCGCGTTCACGGGCGCGACACGCGACAAGCCGGGCCGCTTCGCGATCGCCCGGGGAGGGACGCTGTTCCTCGACGAGATCGGCGAGGTGAGCCCCAGCCTCCAGGTCCGGCTCCTGCGCGTGCTCCAGGAGCGGCAGTACGAGCCGCTCGGCGGCACGCGCGTCGAGCCGGCCGACGTGCGCGTCGTCGCCGCGACCCACGGCGACCTCGCCGCGCTCGTGGAGCGCGGCGCCTTCCGGCGGGATCTCTACTACCGCATCAAGGTGATGAGGCTCGAGCTGCCGCCGCTGCGGCGCCGCCCGGAGGACATCCCCCTCCTCGTCCAGCACTTCGTCTCCCGGTTCAACGCCATCCAGAACAAGCGGATCACCGGGGTCAGCGCGGACGCCCTGGGCGTGCTGGTCGCGCACGACTACCCCGGGAACGTCCGGGAGCTGCAGAACGCCATCGAGCACGCCTTCGTCCTGATCGGCGAGGGCCAGATCGAGCTCGAGCACCTCCCGCCCGAGCTCGTCCCCGTCCAGACGGCCCGGACGGAGAGCCGCAAGCTCGACGAGACCGTGAAGGCGGTCGAGGCGCGCACGATCTGCGAGGCGATCCGGCGCAACGGCGGCAACCGGCTGGCCGCCGCGCGGGAGCTCGGGATGCACAAGAGCACGCTCTTCCGCAAGGTGCGCCTCCTCGGGATCGACCTGCCCGAGCAGGACGGCCGGTCGCCCCCCAGGGAAGGGTGAGCGAGGGGGACCGTCGCTCCCGCGAGGCGCCGTGCGGGCGACACAGTCGCGCGCGTGCGACCGTCGACGTCGGTAACGCCGCGGACATGAGCGGAACGCGCGGATCGTACACGCGTCGTGACGAGCCCTTCGCGTTGGCCCGCCCCATGCTTCGTACGCTCGTGGAGGTGCGCGGTCGTGAAGGTCGCTCTCACGGTCTGGGAAGGACGGATCTCGCCGGTGTTCGACGTGAGCCGCGAGGTCGTCGTCCTGACCGTCCAGCAAGGAGCCGTGATCGCCCGCGCGGTCGAGCGGCTGGGCGTCCTCGGTCCCGAACAGCGGGCCGCCCGACTCGCCGACCTCGGCGTGGGCACGGTGATCTGCGGAGCGATCTCCGGCGCGCCATACCAGGAGCTCGTCGCGCGCGGGTTGAGGGTGTTCGGCTTCGTGGCCGGAGAGGTGGAGGAGGTCGTGGCCGCGTTCCTCGCGGGACGGCTCCCGAGCCCCGCGTTCTCCATGCCGGGGTGTGGTGGGTGGCGGCACCGGCGCCGCGGCGCAGGGAGCGGCGGGCGCGGGCGCGGGCGACGTCTCGGCCGGAGGGGCACGAGGTGACCACGTCGTTTCGAGTCGCGATCGCCAGCGGCAAGGGAGGGACGGGGAAGACTACCGTCGCCACCAGCCTGGCCACCGTCCTCGCCGGAGCGGGCGTACGCACCGCGTACGTCGACTGCGACGTGGAGGAGCCGAACGGACGCCTCTTCCTGCGGCCGCGGATCGAGACGACGCGTGGCGTGTCGGTCCCGGTCCCGGAGATCGACCCGGCGCGTTGCACGCGGTGCGGCGCCTGCGAGCGCGCCTGCCGCTTCTCGGCCATCTCGGTGCTGCCGACGACCGTGCTCACGTTCCCCAGGCTCTGCCACGGCTGCGGCGCCTGCGTCCTCGCCTGCCGCCGCGGCGCGATCCGCGAGGTCCCGCGGGAGATCGGGGTGGTCGAGGCCGGCGCCGCGGGGGACCTCGCGTTCGTGGAGGGACGCCTCGAGGTCGGCGAGGCCATCGCCCCGCCCGTCGTCCGTGCCGCGCTGGACGCCGCTCCCGACGGCCGGACCGTGGTCATCGACGCGCCGCCCGGCACGTCCTGCCCGGTGATCGAGGCGGTGCGGGAGGCGGACGCGGTCCTCCTGGTCACCGAGCCGACGCCGTTCGGCGCGAACGACCTGGGCCTCGCGGTCGAGCTGGTCCGCGCGCTCGGCGTGCCCTTCGGCGTGGCGGTCAACCGGGCCGTGGGCGGCCCGGACCCCGCCTCCGCGTTCTGCGCCCGGGAGCGGATCCCGGTGCTCCTCACGATCCCCAACGACCTCGCGATCGCGCGCGCGTGCTCCGTCGGGGAGCTCGCGGTGCGCGCGTCGCCCGAGCTCGCGCCGCGCCTCCGCTCGGCCTTCGAGGCGCTCCGGGCGCTCGCGCAC
>JAEYOU010000371.1 GCA_023411405.1 Pseudomonadota bacterium
CGCCTGCGGCGCGCGCGGGCGGGGCGCCTCCGGCGCGGGGGGCGCGGGGGGCGACCCCGCGGCGGGGGCGCTGGGGGAGGCTTCGTTCACTCGCGGCTCTTGAGCAGCGGGAAGAGGATGACGTCGCGGATCGACGGCGAGTCGGTGAGGAGCATGGTGAGGCGATCGATCCCGATCCCCTCGCCCGCCGTGGGCGGCATGCCGTGCTCGAGCGCGCGGACGAAGTCCTCGTCGTAGGGCATCGCCTCCTGGTCGCCGGCGGCCTTGGCCTTCATCTGCGCCTCGAAGCGGGCGCGCTGGTCGACCGGGTCGTTCAGCTCGGAGAAGGCGTTCGCGACCTCCATGCCGGCGACGAAGAGCTCGAAGCGATCGACGAGGCGCGGGTCGGCGTCGCGGCGGCGCGAGAGCGGGCTCGTCTCGAGCGGGAAGTCCACGACGAACGCCGGCCGGTCCTTCGGGAGCTGCGGCTCGCCGAAGACCTCGAAGGCGAGCGCGATGGCCTCGCCCGGCGACTTCTGCGCGGCCTGCTCGAGCTTCCAGGCGTCCTCGGAGTCGTTCTCGCGCGCCGCGGCCGCGCCGAGCGCCTCGGCGAGGCCGCGCCCGGCGAGCGCGTCCTCGGGCGAGAGGAACAGCGCCCGCGCGCCGACCTCGAGCATCGAGACGCGCGGGAACGGCGGGGTGAGGTCGATGGCCTGGCCCTGGAAGGTCACCACCGGCCCGCCGGCCACGTCCTTCGCGAGCCCGTGGAGGAGCTCCTCCGTGAGCCGCATGAGGTCCTCGTGCGTGGCGTACGCCTGGTAGAACTCGATCGTCGTGAACTCGGGGTTGTGCCGCCGGTCGATCCCCTCGTTCCGGAAGATCCGGCCGATCTCGTAGACGCGATCGAAGCCGCCCACGACGAGCCGCTTCAGGTGCAGCTCGGTCGCGATCCGGAGCTTGAGCCGGAGGTCGAGCGCGTTGTGGTGGGTCTCGAAGGGCCGCGCCGCGGCGCCGCCCGCCTCCTCGGGCTTGTGCAGCGTCGGCGTCTCGACCTCGAGGTAGCCGCGCTCGTCGAGGAAGCGGCGGATGCCGGAGACGATCCGGGAGCGCTTCCGGAACACGTCGCGCACGCCCTCGGTCACGACGAGGTCCACGTAGCGCTGGCGGTACCGCTGCTCGACGTCCACGAGGCCGTGCCACTTCTCCGGCAGCGGGCGGATCGACTTCGTGAGGATCGTGAACGACGACGCCTCGATCGTGAGCTCACCGGTCTTGGTGCGCGTCGCCGGGCCCTCGGCGGCGACGACGTCGCCCACGTCGAGGAGCTTGAAGACCTCGAAGTCCTTCTCCGGGACCCTGTCCTTCTTCACCCAGACCTGCAGCTCGCCCGAGCGGTCGCGGACGCGGAGGAACGCGGCCTTCCCGAAGGAGCGCATCGCGAGCACCCGGCCGGCGACCGACCAGCGGCCCGGGTCCTTCGCGATCTCCTCCGGCGGCTGCGCGCCGTACCGGGCGTGCAGCTCCTCCGCGAGGTGGCGCGGCGCGTCGCCGTTGCCGTAGGGGTTCACGCCGAGGGCGCGCAGCGCCTCGGCCTTCTTCAGGCGCTGCGCGAGGATCTCGCGCTCCGTGGTGCCCAGATCGTCGGCCATCGTGTCGAATCCCGCGGGATCTCCAGGGAAAAGGTCCGGCGAGGCTAGTCGGGGCCGCGGGGGCCGTCAACGCGAGAACGCGGGGGAGGGCCGAGCGCTTCCCGCCCGTCGCGGGTCACCTCGGCGCGTAGACCCCGTAGTCGATCTCCGGGAACAGGTTGTCCCGCTCCTCCGCCTCGGCGAGCCACTGCGCGTCGATCGCGCCCGCGCGGACCATGTCGTGCAGCCGCGTGAACCGGAGGATGTGCTCCTTCGTGCGCCGGATCGCGTAGTCCACCATCGTCCCGGTCTTCATGATGAAGGCCCAGTCCGAGGACTGCGCGAGGAGCAGCTCGCGCGCCGCCTGGTTCAGCGCCCGCCGCGTGAGGGCGTCCACGGCCTGGTGGCCCCGGTGGTCCCGCGCGAGGGCGACCATCCGCTCCGCGGCCTTGTGGAGGTGGCGGTAGATCCAGTCGTTGGAGCCGTCCAGCCAGACGCCCGCGTAGCCGCCCGCCCCCCACGAGCAGAGGGGCGGAGCGGCGAGCTGCTGCTCGGGGTTCTCGCGCAGATAGTCGCCGGGCGTGGCGAGGCGGAACACCCGCTGGTCGAACGCGACCTTGCGGACGAGCGCGTCGAGGAAGAGCGGCCCCTCGTACCACCAGTGCCCGTAGAGCTCGGCGTCGTAGGGCGAGACGACGATCGGCTTCACCCCCGCCGCCCGCATCCGGGCGGCGACGTGCTCGAGCTGCCGCTCGCGGTTGAACACGAAGTTGGCGGCGTGGGTGGAGGCCCGCTCGCGCGCCCGCGCGGGATCGTACGGCTCCTTGTGCGCGGTCCGGCCGGTGATGCGGTGGTACTTGATGCCGACGTTCTTGCGCTGGCCGGTGGGCTGGATCCACGGCTTCACGTACTCGTAGTCAAGGTCCCAGCCGATGTCGCGGTAGAACTCGCGGTAGTCGGGATCGCCCGGGTACCCCGTCTCCGCGCTCCACACCTGCGCCGAGGACTCCGGGTCCCGGCCGAACGCGGCCGGGCCCGTCGGCGTGAGCACGGGCGCGTAGATCCCGTGCCGCGGGCGCGGCGTGGCGTCGGCGATGCCGTGCGCGTCGAGGAAGAAGTAGCGGAGGTTGGCCTCGGCGAGCAGCGCGTCGAGGCCGGGGTAGTACCCGCACTCCGGGAGCCAGATGCCGGCCGGGTCCCGCCCGAAGTGGCGCCGGTGGTGCGTGACCGCCACCTGCAGCTGGGCGCGCACCGCCTCGGGCTGCGGCGCGAGGAGCGGCAGGAAGCCGTGGGTGGCGGCGCAGGTGACGATCTCGAGCCGCCCCGCGTCCTCGAGGCGGCGGAAGGCGGCGACGAGGTCGCGCCGGTACCGCCCGTCGAAGAGCTGGCGCAGCTCGCGGAACTCCCGCTGGTAGTGGAGCGCGAGGCCGTGGAAGACGGCGTCGCCGCGGGTGCGGTGGACCTCGCGATCGCTGAGCTCCTCGAGCTTCTCGAGCCGGCGGGCATACCGCGCCATGAGCAGCTCGTCGCGCAGCATCGCCACGAGCGGCGGCGTCATGGTGATCGAGATCCGGAACGGCACGCCCTCGTCGGTGAGCCGGTCGAAGATCTTGAGGAGCGGCAGGTAGGTCTCGCCGATCGCCTCGTAGAGCCAGTCCTCCTCGAGGAAGTCCTCGTGCTCCGGGTGGCGGACCCAGGGCAGGTGCGCGTGGAGGTGGAGCGCCACGAAGCCGAGCACGTCGGACGCCATGCGCTAGCGATCCCCCTCGCCCGTCCCCCACGGCGGCGACCCACCCGGAGACCACGGCCTCCCACGCCCCGCGCCCGCGTCGCCGCCCCACCCCGAGAGCCGCGCCAGCTCCTCGCGCGCGTCGGCGGGGAGGTCGGGCCCGCGGTGCCCCGGCCCGAGCGGCGGCCCGAGGGGCTGATCCCAGGCGACGCGCTCGAACCGA
>JAEYOU010000685.1 GCA_023411405.1 Pseudomonadota bacterium
GGGCAGGCCTGGATGCAGAGCCCGCACCCGTCGCAGCGCGCGAGGTCGAGCGCGACGGGGACGAGCCCGGTCGCGGGGTGGAGCGCGGTCCCCGCGGTGATGCAGCCGCGCGCGCAGGCCTCGACGCAGCGGGAGCAGCCCTTGCAGTGGTCCGGCTCGAGCCTCGGGAACGCCTGCGATCGCGCCATGGCACCCTTCCGGTCTCACCAGCGGTGAACGCAGCGAACGCTAGGGCTTCGATCCGGATAAGTCCAAGTGATTCTTCTCATGACAACATGCGATCGCGTTATGATGGGCCCCTCATGGAACTCTCCCAGCTCGAGGTCCTGGTGGCGGTCGCGCAGGAGAAGGGCTTCTCCCGGGCGGCGCAGCGCCTCCACAGGACGCAGCCCGCGGTGAGCCAGGCGGTCCGCCGGCTGGAGGAGGAGCTCGGGAAGCGGGTCTTCGACCGCTCCTCGAAGGACGGTACGCTCACCGACGCCGGCCGGGTGCTCTACGACTACGCGCTGCAGATGCTCAACCTGCGCCGCGACGCGAGCACGGCCATCCAGGAGCTGGGCGAGCTGCGGCGCGGGAAGGTCGTCATCGCCGCGAACGAGTACACGGTCGTGCACCTCCTGCCGATCGTCGCCGCGTACCGCGCCCGCTTCCCGAGCGTGAAGATCGAGGTGAAGCGCAGCCTGGCGAGCGAGATCCCCTCCGAGCTCCTCCGCCGCGACGCCGAGCTCGGGCTGCTTACCTATCGCCCGACGCAGCCGGGGCTCACCAGCGTGGCCGTGGCGCGGGACGACCTCGCCCTCCTGGTCGCGCCCGGCCACCGCCTCGCGCACCGCGGGGAGGTGTCCATCCGCGAGCTCGGGCCCGAGGCCTTCCTCGCGCACAACGTCCGCTCGCCGTGGCGCGAGCGCGTGGTCCAGGGCTTCGCGCGGTGCCGCACCGCCCTCAACATCGTGATCGAGCTCCCCTCGCTCGACGCCATCAAGCGGCTCGTCGAGCAGGGGCTCGGGGTCGCCCTCATGCCCCGGCGGGTGGCGCAGGCGGAGATCGCCCGCGGCGATCTCACCGCGCTCACCGTGCGCGAGATGCGCCTCGAGCGGGTCATCCACGCCGTCTACCGGAGCGGCGGCGACCTGTCCGAGGCAGGGCGCGCGTTCCTGGCGCGCGCGAAGGCCGGCTGAGCGGGCGGCCGGCCCCATCGAAGATCAGCTAGGATCCCCACCCATGTGGACGGTCGCGGCACCCGCAGGAGCGGCGGGCCTCCTCGCCGACGCGCTCTACCTCGCGGCGGTCGCGGCCTTCCTGCTCCTCCAGCGCGTGGGCCTCCGGCTTCGCAGGGCGGAGCACAGGGCGTGGTGGGCGGGTTCGGGGCGGGATCTCCTCAACGTCGCCGGCCTCCTCGTCCTCGCCGGCGCGCTCCACCTGCTCGGGCTCTCGTGGCCCGCGGCGCTGCTCGTCGGGGGGACGCAGACCTTGCTGCTGTTCGGGGCGACGGTGTTCATCGCCACCCAGACCGAGACGGCGCACCCGCAGCGGTGGGCCCTGGCGATCGGCGCGGCCGTGGCGGCGCCGCTGCTCCTCCTCCGCGGCGAAGTCGTCGCCGCCCTGGGGCGCGCGGCGGTGGCGCTCTTCCCGCAGGCGGGCTGAGCGGGCGCTCCGCCGCGCGGCTCGATCAGAACAGCTCGGTGACGACGACCTTGTAGTCCTCGATGCGGAGCTCCCTCGCGGAGCGGCCGGCGGGGAGATCGACGCCGATCATCCCGCCGTGCGCGCGCTCCTCCGGCTCCATGTCCACCGGGTGGTAGTCCGCCGGCTCGAGGGATCGCGCCGAGGCACCCGCAGGGAGATCGATGCCCACGTCGCCGGTCCGCTTCACCGCTGCCATCAGCACGGTCAGTGACATCGCGAACCTCCTGAAACGATGATGCGCCGCGTCGCCGACGAAAGCAAAGGCGGTCCGGAAAAAAGCAAAGGGGCCGCCCTGGCGGGCGGCCCCGGCACCAACGTACTTCGGCGGGGTTCGACCTACATCATCCCGCCCATGCCGCCCATGCCGCCGCCCGGGGGCGGCGCGGGCGACTCCTCCTTCGGCTTCTCCGCCACCATCGCCATCGTCGTGAGCATGAGGGACGCGACGGACGCCGCGTTCTGGAGCGCCGACCGGCTCACCTTCGTCGGATCGATGACGCCGGCCTTCACCAGATCCTCGAAGTCGCCGCTCTGGGCGTTGAAGCCGAACGCGGACTCCTTCGACTCCTTCACCTTGTTGACGACGATCGAGCCCTCGTAGCCGCCGTTGCCGGCGATCTGCCGGAGCGGCTCCTCGAGCGCGCGGCGGACGATGTCGAGGCCGAACTTCTCGCCCTCGTTCGTCTTCACGCCCTCGAGCGCCTTGAGGCAGCGCAGGTACGCGACGCCGCCGCCGGGGACGATGCCCTCCTCGACGGCCGCGCGGGTCGCGTGCAGCGCGTCCTCGACGCGGGCCTTCTTCTCCTTCATCTCGGTCTCGGTGGCCGCGCCGACGTTGATGACCGCGACGCCGCCGACGAGCTTGGCGAGCCGCTCCTGCAGCTTCTCGCGGTCGTAGTCGCTCGTGGTCTCCTCGATCTGCGCCCGGATCGTCTTCACCCGGGCCTCGATGTCGGCCTTGCCGCCGTTGCCGTCGACGATGGTCGTGTTGTCCTTGTCCACCGTGATCCGCTTGGCGCGGCCGAGGTCCTTCAGGGTGACCTGCTCGAGCTTGAGGCCGAGCTCCTCGGCGATCATGCGGCCGCCGGTGAGGATGGCGATGTCCTCGAGCATGGCCTTGCGGCGGTCGCCGAAGCCCGGCGCCTTGACGGCGCAGACGTGCAGCGTGCCGCGCAGCTTGTTGACGACGAGGGTGGCGAGCGCCTCGCCCTCGACCTCCTCGGCGACGATGAGGAGCGGCTTGCCCGAGCGGGCGATCTGCTCCAGCAGCGGGAGCAGGTCCTTCATGTTCGAGATCTTCTTCTCGTGGATGAGGATGTAGGCGTCCTCGAGGCTCGCCTCCATGCGCTCGGCGTCGGTCACGAAGTAGGGCGAGAGGTAGCCGCGGTCGAACTGCATGCCCTCGACGACCTCGAGGGTGGTCTCGAGGCCCTTGGCCTCCTCGACCGTGATGACGCCCTCCTTGCCCACCTTCTGCATCGCCTCGGCGATGATGTTGCCGATGGTGGTGTCGCCGTTGGCGGAGATGATGCCGACCTGGGCGATCTCCTTCTGATCCTGGGTGGGCTTCGAGAGCTTCTTCAGGTCACCCACCACGGCCTCGACCGCCTTGTCGATGCCGCGCTTGATGTCCATCGGGTTGTGCCCGGCGGCCACGAGGCGCGAGCCCTCGCGGTAGATGGCCTGGGCGAGCACGGTCGCGGTGGTGGTGCCGTCGCCGGCGACGTCGGAGGTCTTGGAGGCGACCTCCTTCACCATCTGGGCGCCCATGTTCTCGAACTTGTTCTCGAGCTCGATCTCCTTGGCGACGGTCACGCCGTCCTTGGTGATCGTCGGGGACCCGAAGCTCTTCTCGATGACCACGTTCCGGCCCTTGGGCCCGAGGGTCACCTTCACCGCGTCGGCGAGGGCGTTCACGCCCTTCAGGATCGAGTCGCGGGCCTTCTGATCGAAGAGGATTTCCTTGGCAGCCATTTCGTATTGCTCCGTTTCGCTAGAGAGGACGACCGCTCAGACGTGGAGACCGCTCACCCTGAGCTTGTCGAAGGGTCGAAGGGCTAGCCCTCGATCACGCCGAGGATGTCGTCCTCGCGCATGATCAGGTGCTCCTCGCCCTCGATCTTGATCTCGGTCCCCGCGTACTTGGAGAAGAGGACCCGGTCGCCGGCCTTCACGTCGAGGGGGCGGACCTTGCCGTCCTCCTGGACCTTGCCGTTGCCGACGGCGATCACCTTGCCCTCGATCGGCTTCTCCTTGGCCGTGTCGGGGATGATGATGCCGCCCTTCGTCTTCTCCTCCTCCTGCACGCGCTTCACGATGATGCGGTCCTGGAGAGGACGGATCTTGGTCGTCATGTGCTCCCTGCCTTTCGTTCCGGGGCCCCGGCCGGGTTCCGGCCGCCCCCTGGTTCCAAGGTCGGATGCCCTGGCAGTCGCAACCCGCGACTGCCAAAGGTGCGCGTAGCTTAACCACCGACCCTGGGCTGTCAAGCGACCAGGTCGAACTCGCAACCAGTGATAGTGACTGACTATTTTGCGCGCGGCTGGCAGTCCCCCCGTTCGAGTGCTGGGCACGCGCTGGCAGTCGTGACCCTCGGCTGCTCAGCAGGCGCCTATGTATGAAAAGGCCTTTAATCTCGGAGGCTTGCGGACCGAGTGATCCGGGCGTTAGCTTTTCCCCAGGAGGGGCTTGGGCAACCGCCCTCACTCGGGCGGGCGCCCGGAGGCACGGCAGCGATGACCGAGAAGATCATCGTCGGGAAGAGCGCGCGGGAGTGGTTCCGGGAGGCCGTCGGCGAGACGCTCGCCCACCGGAAGCTGCGCGTCCAGGAGGTCACGGAGTTCTACCTCGTGGACCTCCTCGCCAGCTTCCTCCAGCGCGAGAAGCTGTACGTCGAGGGGCAGGACGGGAGCGTCCGCGCCCAGCCGCTCGCCATGATCCTCCTCGAGGCGCTGCAGAAGGACCGCGCCGAGCGGACGCGTGAGCTCCGCCGCCTCGGCGACACCGCCCTCTACGTCTCGGGCTTCTTCGGCGACTCCCTCGCCCGCTCGGTCGCGGGCGTCGAGTACTACATCTCGATGGGCGAGCGCGCGTACGGGGCGCTCGCGGAGGGCGGACGGGACGACCTCTTCGGCGAGCTGGCGGAGCGCTTCGGCGACTTCGTGGACGTGTTCGCGGAGATCGCGGAGCTGTCGAACCTCCGGTCGAACCGGGGGCTCCTCCGTCTCTACGAGCGGTTCCTCGCGACGCGGTCGACGCGCGTCGCCGAGATCCTGCGCGAGCGCGGGGTGGCGCTGTTCTCCGGCCCGGGGAACCCACCGCGGGGCATGAAGCAGTGAGCGCCGCGGCCGCCCCCGCCGCCGCCTCGACGCTCGCATACCTGCAGGAGGAGCTCGAGGCCATCTACGGCGTCTCCGCCCCGCCCGTGGGCGAGTTCCTGCTCGGCCGCGAGGCCGCTGCGGCGGCGGGGCGCGCGCCGTTCGCGCCCGAGGAGCTGCTCGTGCTCGAGGAGGAGGACGGCATCGCCGTGGGCCTCTTCCTCGACGACGAGGTCCTCGCGGCCGCGGCCGGCGCCGATCCGCACCTCAGGCGCCCGCGCCTCGTCGCGCGGCGCGTGCTGCGCCACCTCGCCCCCGCGGCCGAGGGCGTCTCGCACTTCGTCTACCTGTCGACGCGCGCGGCCGCCGGCCGGTCCGTCTCGCTCCTCGAGCTCGAGGTGCAGGCCGAGGTGGACAAGTTCGCGCTCCTGCTCCTGCACCTCTGGCGGCGCGGGCTCCGCCGCGTGAGCCCGGCGCTCCGCCGCCGCCTCTTCGAGCGCGTCGCCTTCCACGCGCACCTCGGGGCCGACGAGCTGCACCGGTACCGCGAGGCAAACCGCCTCGGCGGCGGCTACGCGCGCTGGCTCGAGGGGCGGTACGTGGACGAGGCCGATCTGGAGGGGCTCCTCCGGGAGCTCCGGCGGAGCTACCGGCTGGGCACGAGCGAGAAGCTCGGGTACCTCGGGCGGCGCACGGCGGCGTGACGCGGTTCGAAACGCGAAGGGCGCGCCGCTGGGCGCGCCCTCGTGGCTACCGCTCGATTCCGCGCGCCCAGCGCCCGGCGAAGGGCGCGCAGTCGCTCAGCGCAGCGTCCGCGTCTGGCCGGCGGGGATGCCCTTCTCCTTGTCGAACTTGCCGGCGAGCGCCTCGCGCACGGACCGGTCGAACCGGACCTTGCCCGTGGCGATCTCGCGCAGCGAGAGGACCGGGGGCTTGTTCTTGGTGTCCGCCTGGAGGGGGCGCGCGCCGGCCATGAGCTGGCGGGTGCGCTTCGTGGCGAGGAGCACCAGCGCGAAGCGGTTCTCGACCAGCGGCAGGCAGTCCTCGACGGTTACGCGGGCCATGTCGGTTCCTTCTGTCCCCAGGAGACGCGGACGGACGGCGATTCATAGACGGGCGGGCCCTCCGGGTCAACCCTGCGGACGCGCGCACCTCGCGGGGGAGCGCGTGCCGCCTCGGCGGCCTGCAAGGAACGCGGATCGGGCGGGAACCTCCGGATCATGAGCGATTACGCGCATACCCGGCACGACATCGACCTGTCGGAGTGCAGCGGCTGCGGCACCTGCGCCGACGTCTGCCCCGCGCACGTGCTCGGGATCGAGGAGCGGGACGGGAAGAAGCGCGCGGTCGCGGCGCCCGAGTTCGCGGGCGCGTGCATGCGCTGCGGGCACCACGTACGATTGCGTACGCGTACAGTGTACGTCCGCGCCGGCGCGCGCCTCGGCTATGGCTCCTTCGGGGCAGGCTTCGCCGCGAGCACCTCCGCGAGCGCCGCGTTCCGCCTCGCGGGCGGCTGGCTCGCGGGCGTCCCGTACAGCCCGAACGCCTCCTCGTGGAGCGAGTGGTACGAGAAGCTCACGCCCTCCGCCCCGACGATCGCGAGCACCTCGGCCACCCACGCAGCGCCGTTGCGCTTCCCGGCGAACCCCTCGCGGATCACGCCGAACTCGCCGAGGAAGAGCGGCACGCCGTGCCGGCGGCCGAACTCGAGGTAGGGCGCGAGCTCGCGCGCGAGGTAGGCGCGGTCGCCGGTCCTCGTCGTGCCGTCCCAGTCGCGGAACGGGCCCGGCCACGCGGTGTCCACCCAGCGGAGCTGCGGGACCCAGCTCGCGCCCTGGTGGGTGAAGGCCATCGGCTTGTAGAAGTGGAACTCGTAGACGACGTTCGTGTCGTCGAGGAGGAAGAAGTTCATCAGGCCGTTGCGGTCCTCCGTCCAGTCCGGCTGCGGGCCCGTGCCGATCACCGCGTTCAGGCGCTCGACGAAGATCGCGTGCGCCGGATCCACCTCGCGGATCGCCGCCACCGTCCGCCGCGCGAGGCGCTCCCACGCTGCGGGGTCGCGGAGCACCACGGGCTCGTTGAGGAGATCGTAGCCGGCGAGCGCCGGCTCGTCCTTGTAGCGCCGGGCGATCTCGCGCCAGAGCGCCACGAACCGCTGCTGGTTCCCGGCGTCGCGCCAGAGCGCGCCGCCCTGGCCGAGCGACTGGAAGCCGCCTTGCGGCACGTGCATGTTGAGCACGAGGTAGATCCCGTGCGCGCGGGCCCAGGCGAAGTTCCGGTCGAGCCACGCGAACCCCTCCGGCCGCCACGCGAACGGCTCGCCGTCGTCCTCGAAGAACCGGTAGCTCAGGTAGAAGCGGACCGCGTTGAGCCCCATCGCCTGGAGCTCGCGGTACTCGGCCTCGTCGTGATGGTTCGCCGGCGGGTTCCGGCCGTTCGACCAGACGTCGTTCCCGAAGCCGATCCCGCGCAGGATCACCTTCCGCCCCTGGCCGTCCACGAGGTCGCGCCCCTGCGCGTGCAGGAACGGGTTCACGTTCGGTGCGATACCGGTC
>JAEYOU010000376.1 GCA_023411405.1 Pseudomonadota bacterium
CCGCCCAGGCGATCCGCGTCTCGGCGGGCGAGAGCGCGGCCGGCTGGCAGGGGCGGCCGGTGCCGCGGACCTGCCCGGGCCACCCGGGGAGCGCCGTCGCGTCCACCGCGCGGAGCGCCGCCAGGAAGTCCGGGTCGCGGCCGTGGAGGAACGTGACCCCGAAGTCCATCGGGTGATCCTCCACGCGGCGCGTCGCGCACCGTCCGCCCACGCCGCGGGCGCGATCGAGCACCGGCGGGCTCCGCCCCGCCGAGGTGAGCGCGCGGGCGCAGGAGAGGCCGGAGACGCCGGCCCCGACCACGAGGACCGGGACGCGGGCGAGCTCGGGCATGGGGGGCATTGTAGCCTTTCGGTCGGAGGGTGGGGTGCGGCGCAGCGGCGGCGGCGAGGCGGCATGCGTCTCCCCGTTCGACGGCGAGACCGGAGCGCGGTTTCCGCCGTGTGCGTGCTCGGAAGGAGCGTGGCGTTCGGACGCTGGGGTCCTTCCTGGTCACCGCTCCGGCTTCCTCCTGAACCCGATCGGTCGAGCGGTCGGCACCGGCGGCTCCATGAGCTCCCGGATGGCGTCGAAGACGCTCTTACATTGTGCGTCGTACCTCTTCTCGAGCGCGGCGAGCTTCCGGGCGAGGTCCGCGTTCTCCTGGAGCAGCCGCCGGAGGCGCACGAACGCTCGCATGATCTCGACGTTCACCTGCACCGCGCGAGGGCTGCGGAGGACGCTGGACAGCATGGCGACGCCTTGCTCGGTGAAGGCGTAGGGGAGGTGGCGCCGACCGCCCCACGATCTCGAGGTCACAGCTTGTGACCTCAAGACCCGCACCTCCTCGGCCGTGAGCTGGAACATGAAGTCCTCGGGAAAGCGCTCCCGGTTGCGCTTCATGGCCTGGTTCAACGCCTTTACCTCGACGCCGTACAGGCTGGCGAGCTGCTCGTCCAGGAGTGCCCGGTGGCGGCAGATGCGGGCGTGGGTTGGCGTCTTGAATGGCTACCTACGGGCGGCGTCCCCTGGACTGCGCCTGGTCGAGTGGCCAGAGGGCGAAGCGGCGGGAGCATTCGAGACAAGAAGCGGGCCGCCTTCGACCAGGGCGTGAGCAGTCGTTGGAGTCAGTGGTACTTGTCGATCTCGAGAATCGTGTTGCAGTAGCGAGCGGCGCCGTCGACATCCGGGAACAAGCTGTGGTGGTTGATGTTCATCCTGTCCAGCATCCGGAGGCATGGCTCGCGGTCAGCGTCGGGGATAAGGATCTTCACTAACAGTACGCGATCGGGGAAGTGTCGAGCCGCGTACAACTTCGACCAGGTCTCAAGGTCGAGCCCGTCTGGTGCCTTCGTGAACATCCCGCTCTGACTGAGCAGTCTCTTGTTCCCCGCGAACAGGCCCGATCTGACGAGCTCGACGACGGGCGGATTGCCGCGCCGCTTCTTGCTCCTCCACTCACGAACGATCCGGCGTGAGCAGTGGTGGATTCCGGATCGGCTGAGGCCCCAGATCGCTCGTTGGGCTGTCTGATGGATCCCCTGTCCGATGAACGCGAAGTACGCCCCGACGAACGGACTGGACGTCCAGTCGAGCAGCGGTGTCGCCAGCCCATGATGCTGCCCGAGCGCCCACCACTCGTCCTCGGTGGCGGGAGTCTCGATCAGTCGGCCACGCGTGAAAAGCTTGAAGTCCTGCAGATGTAGTTGGGAACGCTGGGGTGTCACCCGTTTCCCGCCGCTCGTGGTCTTGCGGCCGAGCGTTGGCTCAAGCTTCCAGTCCGCGCAGCGGTGTCCCCTCCATGCGTAGAGGGGGTATCGCACGAAGACTTTTTCGACCAGCGCAGGGAGAAGCGCGCTCGTCGGAAGCTTGATCTCCGTCAGCCAAGCAGATTCGCTGATGGTCCATTCAGGCTTCGGTGCCATAGCCCTCCCGCATGTTCGGGAAGCGACCTTTCCCCGCTCCTCGAACGAGTCCGCCAGGTGCGTCGCCCAGACACAGCGACTCACAGTGTATCACGGCTCGCGGCGCATCACCGTCGAGGAGTAGATGTGCACCACGTACCGAGGCGATCTCGACGCAGCCGCCAGCCGACGGGCGTTGGCGACTCTGAACCTCGGAGCGGTGGCGATGCTGCCCAGCCTTTTCGCCTGAGGCGCGGCGGGCGAGCACGGCGGCCGAGGGCGGTCCGTGTACCGCGCCGGCACCTCCGTCGGCCACCTCTGCTCCCCGGCACGGCGGGTCCACGGTTGCGCCAGTCCGATCGGACTCGTGCCAGTTCCGATCGGGCGTCGCTCGCAAACCCCTGTCCCACGCTCGGATCCCGCTCGTTTCCGATCGCGGCGCGCGTGTCGCCGATCGGGAGCGTCATTGACCGCGAGTGTCAGAGGAGCGTGCGAGAGTCCTCCTCGTGACCGCTGCGCTCCACATGCTCCCGCTGGCCTGCGAACAGGTCGCCGAGTACGCCGTCCGGCTGGCGCCGCCGCGGCGTGACCTGCGGCCGTACACGCCGGGTGAGCTCTGGGAGCGGTTCCGGGGTGGCGAGCGGGAGGCGGACGACTGCGAGCGGTGGCTGGCGACGGCGGCGCGGGCGCGCGCGGCGCTCGACCTGGGCATCGCGGACGGGCTCGCGGCGCTGCGGAAGGGCGACCGGCTGGCGCGGCTGGGGTCTCATCTCAGCGATTACGCGCGCGAGGTGCTCGGGATCTCGGAGAGCACGGCGCTCAAGCTGGCGCGCTTCTCGCTCGAGCTGCGGGCGCGGCCGCTGCTCCGGGAGGCGGTCCGCTCGGGGAGGGTCCGCTTCCGGGCGGCACAGATCGTCGTGCCGGTCGCGGTGGGGGAGGCGGAGGCGGGCTGGGTGGCGCGGGCGGCGGGCGAGACGGTCCGCGCGCTGGAGAAGCTCGTGGCGGAGGCGCGCGGGGATCCGGAGCCGGAAGAGGAGTGGGGGCGGATCGGGGTCCACCTCCGGCCGGAGGAGCGCGAGGTGGTGGACGCTGCGCTGGAGGTCGCGGGGCAGGAGCTTCCGGGGTCGAAGCGTTTCGAGCGGCTGGAGGCGATGGCGCAGGAGTATCTGGGGGAGTGTCCGATCGAGGACCCCGACACCGCCCGCCCTTCGACAGGCTCACAGGGTTGATGAGAATGCCACCAGGACGGGAACGCGGCGCAAGCGCCGGGCGGCGACGATGCGGCCCAGGTTGTAGGCGAGCACCTTGAGGGCGAGTTCGGCGAGCACG
>JAEYOU010000034.1 GCA_023411405.1 Pseudomonadota bacterium
CGCGGGAGAGGGCGCCGGACCGGCGGGGCGGTCCGGCGCGGGCTCCGCCGCCGCGGGGTCCGCGGCGCCCATCTGCCGCTCGCGCTCCCGGTGGATGTGCTGCTGCAGATCGGCGAGGGCCAGGGCCGAACCGTACTCGAGCGCGCTCAGCGTCAGCGCGGTGACCGGGCCGAAGGACAGGCGCTGGCCGATCTCGGCGAGCGCCTGGGCGATGTCGGCGGTGGAGCCGTGGCCGTCGGCGGGGATGACGACGAGCGAGTGCCACTCGCGCCGGGCGAGGTTGATCCACAGCTCGAGGTACTCGTTGCGGGAGCCCACCCGAGTCTTGCGCGGAACCTCGCCGTTGCTGCGACTTCCATCGGTGGCCAACGGGGCCCTCCACCTTCGATATTGATGATGGGAACCGGGTCGGGTCAAGGCGCCGGCCGCGGTCCGGGCGAGGAGTCAGAGCGAGTCGAGCGGATGCCGCCAGACGCTCGGGTACGTGATGCAGAGGGTCTCGCCCGCGTCGGTGTAGCCGAGCCGTCCCGAGAGCTCCTCCGCGACCTCGTCCATCTCCATCCAGCGCGGATCGGTGTGGCGCGCATCGCCGATCACGGCGTGGCCCACCTCGTGGACCAGGACCGTGGCCTCGATGCACGGGACCGGACCCACGCCCGGGTCCCGCGTCGTGAGCCGGATGTGCTGGTCGAAGCAACCGAGCGATCGAGCGTCTCCCCCGCACGTGACGTAGTCGTCGTCCACGAGCGTGATGAACCGACGGTCGAGCGCGCTCCAGGTCCCGCCCCAGTAGCGCAGGGCCGCGTCGATGGTGCTCTCCACGCGCGCGGGGAAGTCCGGCGCCCGCGTGAACGCAGCGCGCGTCTCGAGCACGACGCTCACCCCGCGTACCTCCACGCGGTCGGCCGGAGCGCCCTCGCCTCCGACGGCCTGGCCGCCGCCGCACGCGACCGTCGCGGTGAGCAGGACGACCATCTGAGCCCGGACCGCCGTCGGATGCATGGGGAGCCGTCTCCTCCTCGTGGAGCTGCTCCAAGGTAGGGCGGCAGGGATCGATGGCGTAGCGAGGGTTCCAACGACGCTGATCCCTGGGACACGGAGATGGGGTAGCGCCGGATCCCCTGTACTCCTCGAAACTACTCAGGATCCGACTCGTGAGGGCGATTCCGCTGCGGCGTGCGGGATGCGATCTTGTCCCGCCATCCAGTGTCACTCGATCACGGTTCCCGCTCGGGAGGTCCCATCCATGCCGGTCTCAGCCCTGCGCGTCGCGGTCCTCGTCACCCTCGCCGCGTCCACCGCCTGCTCCGGGCAAGTCGGCTCCGCCGGCGGAGGCGCCTCCCAGCAGGTCACGGTGACGGTGTCGCCCGAGGAGGTCACGCTCGAGCCCGGGCAGCAGGCCGAGTTCGCGGCCGTGGTGACGGGCAGCGCCGTCACCGCCGTGGAGTGGCGCACCGACGAGAGCGAGGGCGGCGCCGTGAACGCCGCCGGGAGGTACGTCGCGCCCGCCGCGGCCGGGACCTTCCACGTCCGCGCGGTGAGCCTCGCGGACCCGACGGTCTCCGCGGCCGCGGTGGTCCGGGTCAGGCCACGGGGCGCCGTGGCCGTCTCCCCGCGGACCGCGAGCGTCCCCGCGGGAGGATCCGTGACCTTCACCGCACGTGTCACGAACTTGCCCGGCGGCGAGGTCACCTGGAGCGTCCAGGAGGCGTCCGGGTGCGGGAGCGTCTCCGGCGGCGTGTACCGGGCACCCCCGGCGGCGGCCACGTGCCACGTGATCGCCACCAGCGTCTCCGACCCGGCGCGGAGCGACGCCGCCACCGTGACGGTCACCCCCGTGACCGTCGCGCTGCAGCCCGCGACCGGCACGGTCGACGCGTGTCGTACGCTGGCGTTCACCGCGACCGTCGCGGGGACGGCCGAGCAGGGCGTCACCTGGTCCGTCGCCGAGGGCAGCGCGGGCGGCACCATCACCACCGCGGGCCTCTACACCGCCCCCTCGAGCGCGGGGACGTTCACCGTGGTCGCGGCGAGCCGGGCGAACCCGGCGTCCACCGCGCGCGCCACCGTGACCGTTCGCGACCGCGTCCTCTCGGTGGCCGTGAGCCCGGCGAGCGCGGCCGTCGAGGCGGGCGGCACGCAGCGGCTCAGCGCCACGGTGACGACGACCTGCGGGACGTTCCCGGCGAACTGATCCCACGGGGCGTGCTCTCCCCGCGGGGTTGGACTAAGCTGCCCGCGGCGGAGGGCCCATGGACACGAGGCAGGCGGACGTCCTCATCATCGGTGGCGGCATCGTCGGGCTCACGCTCGCCCGCGAGCTCATCGCGCGCGGGCGCGAGAACGTCGTGGTGGTCGAGAAGGAGCCCGAGCTCGGGCGGCACGCGTCCGGCCGGAACAGCGGCGTCCTCCACGCCGGCATCTACTACGCGCCGGACAGCCTCAAGGCGCGCTCCTGCCTGCGCGGGAACCACCTGATGAAGGAGTACTGCAAGCAGCGGGGCCTGCCGGTCCTGGAGAAGGGCAAGGTGATCGTCGCCCGGACCGAGGAGGAGCTCCCGGCCCTCGACGAGCTCCACCGGCGCGCGGTCGCGAACGGCGCGAAGGTGGAGTTCCTCGACGAGAAGCAGCTCGCCGACGTCGAGCCCGCCGCCCGGACCGTGGGCCGCGCGCTCTTCTCGCACTACACCGCGGCGGTGGATCCCAAGCTCGTGCTCCAGTCGCTCCGCGCCGAGCTCGAGGCGAGCGGCCGCGTGACGCTGGTGCTCGGCTGCGAGGTCGTCGGGCGCGCCGGGCCGGGCGCGGTGCGGACCACCCAGGGCGACGTCGCGTATCGAAGGCTCGTGAACGCGGCGGGCGCCCACTGCGACCGGGTGGCCCGGCTGTTCGGGCTCGCGCAGGACTACCGGCTCATCCCCTTCAAGGGCATCTACCGGAAGATGAAGCAGGGCGCGTCCTTCCCCGTGCACGGGAACATCTACCCGGTCCCCGACGTGCGGAACCCGTTCCTGGGCGTCCACTTCTCGCGCAGCGTCCACGGAGACCTCTACCTCGGGCCCACCGCGATCCCCGCGCTCGGACGCGAAAACTACGGGGTCCTCACGGGCACGGACGCGGGCGGCCTCGGCATCCTCGCGGCGGACGCGGTGCTCTTCTTCCGCAACCCGCGGTTCCGCGAGGTGGCGCTGGTCGAGCCCCGCAAGTACGTGCCGGCGTTCTTCCACCGGGACGCGCGGCGGCTGGTGAAGACCTACGACCCGAGCGTGTTCGAGCGCGCCGCCAAGGTCGGCATCCGGCCGCAGCTCGTGAACTGGAAGACCAAGGAGCTGATGATGGACTTCCTGGTCGAGACCCGCGACGAGACCGTGCACGTGCTCAACCCGATCTCGCCCGCGTTCACGAGCTCCATGGATCTCGCGAAGACCGTCGCCGACGAGCACTTTGCGTGAGTCGCGCGCGGTCCCGCGCGCCCTTCGACAGGTCGGCTCACCGCCCGAACGGGCGCGGGGTCAGGGTGAGCCCGACGATCCCACCCCAGGCCTCCACGCGCGGCACCCCGGGCACCTCGGACCACTGGCGGGTGGCGAACGCCCCGAGATCCAGCGTCGCCCAGGGCGCGAGCCGAAGGTCGGCGCCCGCCGAGAGGTGACCCGTCCGCGTCCGGCCGGTGCTCGGCCAGGTCATGGTCCCCGTGCCCTGCGCGTGCAGGGCCAGGCGCGAGGCGAGGGGCCACCGGAGCAGCGCGCGCGCCTCCAGGCTCGGCACGGCGCGGCCGGTCAACCGGTCCACCGACGCGCCCAGCCGCGCCGTCACCTCACCCGAGGAGCCGCGCGAACCGGACGGC
>JAEYOU010000059.1 GCA_023411405.1 Pseudomonadota bacterium
CCCGGGCGGCGGGGTCCGCGCGCGGGAAGGCGAGGGCGACGAGCCCCCAGAGCGGCCGCGCCCCCATGGAGGCGAGGTCGGAGAGGTTCACCGCGAGCGCCTTCCAGCCGACGTCGCCGGGCGTGAATCGGTGATCGAAGTGCACGCCCTCGACCACCTCGTCCACGGTGGCGACGAGCTGCGCGCCGCGCGGCGGCGCGAGCACCGCGCAGTCGTCGCCCGGGCCGACCACGACGCCCTCGCCGCGGAGCGGGAGGAGGCGCGTGATCGCGTCGATGAGGGCGAACTCGGACTTCATCGCCACGCGGGCTCCGCGCCCCCGCGCTACTTGCCGACCGCGGCCGAGGTGGGCGCGGGCGTGATCGCCGGCGCGTTCGCGGGGCGGAGCGGGAGGACGAGGGTGAAGGTGGAGCCGTGGTTCGCGGCGGAGCGGACCTGCACCTCTCCGCCGTGCGCCTCGACGAAGCTCTTCACGATGGCGAGGCCGAGGCCGGCGCCGCCGTACTCGCGCGTGGAGGAGCCGTCCACCTGGTAGAAGACGTCCCACACCTTCGCGAGGTGCTCCTCCGAGATGCCGATCCCGGTGTCGGCGACGTGCATCGCCAGCCGCTCGCCGGGCAGGACCTCGCCCCGCACGGTGACCGTGCCGCCCGCGGGCGTGAACTTCACCGCGTTGGAGCAGAGGTTCACGAGGCACTGGCGGAGCTTGTCGCGGTCGGCGACGAGCCGCGGCGCCACCCCGGGCTCGCAGGCGACCTTCAGCCCCTTCTTGCGCGCCAGGGGGAGGAGGGTCGCGACCGCGTCGCGCATGATCTGGGCGGGCTCGACCTCGGAGAGCACGAGCCGCACCCGGCCCGCCTCGATCTTGGAGATGTCGAGGATCGAGGTGATGAGGTGGAGCAGGTTCTCGCCCTTCTCCATGATGATGCCGAGGTACTCGCGCTGCTCGGTGGTCAGCGGGCCGCCGAGCCCCTCGAGCATCATCTCGGAGTACCCGATGACGCTCGTGAGCGGCGTGCGCAGCTCGTGGCTCATCGTGGCGAGGAAGTTCGACTTGAGCCGGTCGAGCTCCTTCAGCTTCGCGTAGCTGTCCTCGAGCTTGGCGTTCTTGTCCTGGAGCTCCCGGTAGCTCTCCTGCACCGCCTCGATGTGCAGCTTCGCGGCGATGAGGTTCTTGTGGCCGGTGAAGACCATCACGTCGAGGAGATCCATGAAGTGCTTCAGGATCTTCTCGGCGGTGCCCATCGGCACCTGGCGGATCTTCGACTGGAAGCCGCGCGCGGCCTTCTCGTCGAAGTCCTCGGCGACGGAGCGGAGCGAGCCGGGGAGCTCCGGCGCGTCCTCGGGCACGAACGGGCCGAAGACGACCCGGCCCATCACGTCGCCCTCGTACAGGATCGGCTGCACGACGTAGCGGCAGCCGGTGAAGCACTGGATCGTGGTCGGCGCCGGCTCCTCGCCGATGGGATCGGACTTCACCCGGCCGACCGTGGCGATGCAGCCCTCGCGGCCGATCGGCTTCGACCAGATGTAGCCGCAGAAGTCGGCGTTCCCGACCTTCACGTCGACGAGCTTGTTCCCGGCCTCGTCGAACACCTTGAGCCCGACGCGGTACAGCTCGGCGAACGAGTGGCACACCTCGGCGAACGAGCGGAGGTCGAGCAGGTCGGCCAGCGGGAGCCGCTGGTTGAGGAACGAGCCGGTCGGCGTCATCGCGCCTGGGCCTCCGGCGGGAGCCGCGTGCCGCGGAGGTCCACGTGGGAGAAGATCTGGCCCAGGAACTCGCGCTCGGTGATCTGCCAGTTGGCCTCGAGGCCGAACGTCGCGTCGAGGGAGCGGTAGCAGCGCTGGAGCAGCGTGTGGAGGGTCTCGATGACGCCCTCGCCCCGGATCGCGACCGCGGGCTCGATGGGCGTCGCCGGCTCGCCGAGGACGTGCGCGAACTCGGCCTCGCTGCACGCGTCGGGCAGGTCGCGCTTGTTCATCTGCACGACCATCGGCAGCGTCCGCCAGTCGAGCCCGTTCGCCTCCAGGTTGGCGAGCATGTTCTTCCAGTACGCCTGGGTCGAGGAGAGCTCGCTCCGCCGCGAGTCGGCGACGAACGCGACCGCGTCGGAGCCCTGGAGCACGATGCGCCGGGTGGACTCGTGCATCACCTGCCCCGGCACCGTGTACAGCTTGAGCTTCACCTTCACGCCCGCCCGCGTCTTGAAGAAGACGGGCATCATGTCGAAGAAGAGCGTCCGGTCGTCCTTGGTGTCGAGCGTCATGAGGCGCCCGCGGACCTTGCCGTCGATCTTCTGGAACAGCGCCTGGAGGTTTGTCGTCTTCCCGGAGAGCGCGGGGCCGTAATAGACGACCTTGACGGCGATCTCCCGCGTCTCCTCGTTGAACTGGACCATGTCGCGCGTTTTCCGGTCGTGAGTGTAGCCGCGGCGCCGGCCGGTACTCTAGCCGATCCCCGGTCCTTCGGCCGCCCTGCCCCCGGCCGCTCGCCGCCCCCCCTGCTCCCCCCTTCGGGCGGACGGGG
Organism: Pseudomonadota bacterium; assembly: GCA_023411405.1. Lineage (GTDB taxonomy): Bacteria > Myxococcota > Myxococcia > Myxococcales > Anaeromyxobacteraceae > Anaeromyxobacter. Next base: position 2,531 of record JAEYOU010000059.1, read on the forward strand.
ACCGGAGGAAGGCGCTAGGCGCCATTCTCCCACCAGCGGCGGGCGTCGGTGATCCTCCGGAGCAGCGGGCACCGCGGCAACGTGGCGAGGAAGGCGCGGCCGTAGCTCTTCGTGACCAGCCGCCGATCGAGCACCGCGACCAGGCCGCGATCGGACCGGCGCCGGACGAGGCGGCCGAACCCCTGACGGAGCGCGAGGGCGGCCGCCGGCACGGAGATCTCCGAGAACCCGTCCTGACCTCGCTCCTCGAGCGCCCGGAGCCGCGCGGCGATGACCGGATCGCCCGGCGGCGCGAACGGGAGCCGATCGATGATCACGAGCGAGAGGGCCTCACCCGGGACGTCCACGCCCTCCCAGAAGCTCTGGGTCGCGAAGAGGACCGACGGCTCGGCGCGGAACTCCTCGAGGAGGCGCGACTTGGGGCGCTCGCCCTGGAGCAGGATCCGGTACGGCAGGTGGCGCGACGCCCTGTGGAACGCGAGCATGTTCCGGTTGGAGGTGCAGAGCACGAAGGCCCGGCCGCCCGTCACCGCGGTGAGCTCCTCGATCACCTTCGCCGCCGCCTCGGCGAAGCCCGGATCGTTCGGCTCGGGCAGCCCGTCGGGCGCGACGAGCGCCGCCTGGCGCGCGTAGTCGAACGGGCCGGGGAAGCGCCCCTCCTCCACCGCGAGCTCCGGGGCGAGCCCCACCTGCCGGCGGAAGTAGTCGAACGTGCCCTGCGCCGCGAGCGTCGCGCTCGTGAAGATGACGGTGTCGGTCCGCCGGTAGAGCCGCGTCTGGAGCTCCTCGGCGACGTCGATGGGCGCGGCGCGGAGGAACACGCCGCGGCCGCGCACCTCGCCGAAGTAGATCCGCGACGGCTCCTTCATCGCGGTCACCGCGGCGAGCTCGACCCGGAGCTCCCCCGCGCGCCGCGCGATCATCGCGAGCGCCGGCACGTCGGCGTCCGCGAGCTGATCGCGCAGGCCCGCGAGGGCGCCGTCGAGCCGCTCGAGCGCGCGCCCCGCGGGCTCGAGCAGCTCCGGGC
>JAEYOU010000121.1 GCA_023411405.1 Pseudomonadota bacterium
CTCCGTGCTCGCCGAACTCGCCCTCAAGGTGCTCGCCTACAACCTGGGCCGCATCGTCGCCGCCCGGCGCTTGCGCCGCGTTCCCGTCCTGGTGGCATTCTCATCAACCCTGTGAGCCTGTCGAAGGCCGAGCGACTAGAACGGAATATCGTCCGGTCCGCCGCCCCCGCCCCCGCCCCCACCACCGCCGTGCGACGGCCCGGAGTCGGGCTCCTCGAACCCGCCGGGCGGGCCCATGTCGTCGGGGCCGTGGCCGCCGCGACCGCCGCCGCCGGGACCACCGGGGCCGCCGGCGCCGCGGCCGCCGAGGAACCGGACGGAGTCGGCGACGACCTTCACGCGGGAGCGCTCCTGCCCGCTCGTCTTGTCCTGCCACTTGTCGGTCTTGAGCCGGCCCTCGACGTAGACCTGGCGGCCCTTGGCGAGGTACTCGCCGCACTGCTCGGCCTGCTTCCCCCAGACCTCGACGTCATGCCACTCCGTCTCCTCCTTGCGCTGGCCGGACTGCTTGTCCGTCCAGGAGCGGGAGGTGGCGATCCGCAGGTTGGCGACGGCCTGCCCGCCCTGCGTGTAGCGGACCTCGGGATCCTTCCCCAGGTTGCCGATGAGGATGACCTTGTTCACCATGGCGAGCGCTCCGTCCGTGTGGCCTGCGGGACCCGCAGGCGTCGTTTTCAGCAGCCGGGGTTCTAGCAGGGCCGTCTGACAGGTTCACGGGGTGCCGCGTTCCTGGGCGGCGCGGTCCCGTGAAGACCGGTGCGCCGGGTCGGACCGCCGTGCACAATCAGGGACCTGCGGCTTCCCGACCCGAGGCACGACCGAATGAGAACGCGCGCGCTCCCCCTCTTGCCGGTGCTCGCCCTCGCCGGCGCGGCGTTCGCGTGTCGGGTCGGGGCGCCGATCCCGGGGTCGGCGGCGCCGGCCAGCGGCGCCGACCCCGCGGCGCTCCCCGCAGGGCTCGACCCCGGCATCCTCGACCGGAGCGTCAGCCCGTGTGACGACTTCTACCAGTTCGCCTGCGGCGGCTGGCTCTCCCGGACGCCCATCCCGCCGGATCGCTCGACGTACTCCCGGAGCGCCTCTGCCCTCGACGACCGGACCCTCGAGCTCCAGCGGACCATCGCCGAGGACGCGGCGGCGGGCAGGACGGATCCGCGCGATCGCCACGCGGACAAGGTGGGGGACTTCTGGGCGGCGTGCATGGACGAGGAGGGCACGGAGGCGCGCGGCCTGCGCGAGCTCGGCGACGCGTGGGCGCGGCTCGGGCGGGTGAAGGACCTCGCCGGCCTCGCGGAGGCCGTCGGCGCGCTGCACCGGCAGGGCATCCCGGCGGCGTTCGGCGTCGACAGCGGACAGGACGCCCGGGAGGCGACGCAGATCATCGGCGTGATCTACCAGGGTGGGCTCTCGCTCCCGGACCGCGACTACTACCTGCGATCCGGTCCGCGCGACGTGGCGATCCAGGAGGCGTTCCGGGCGCACGTCGCGCGGATGCTCGCCCGCGCCGGCGCGGCGCCCGCCCGGGCGGCGGCGGACGCGATCGCGATCTACGGGCTGGAGCGCGCGCTCGCCGAGGCGCACTGGACGGTGGTCGAGACGCGCGACCCGACGCGGACCTACAACCGGCTCGACCTCGCGGGGCTGGAGCGGCTCGCGCCGCGGTTCGGCTGGCGGCGGTACCTCGCCGCCCTCGGCCATCCCGAGGTGAGGGCCTTCAGCGCGACGACCCCGCGCGCGATCGCGAAGCTGGACGCGCTCCTCGGCGAGGCGCCCCTCGAGAGCTGGCGGGCGTACCTGCGCTGGCGGCTCCTCGACGCGATGGCGGCGCAGCGCGCCCTCCCACGGGCCCTCGTGGACGAGTGGTTCGCCTTCGCGAGCGCGCACTTCAGCGGCGCGCCGGCGCCCACGCCGCGCTGGCGGCACTGCATCCAGCTCACCGGGGACGTGCTCGGCGAGGCGCTCGGGCACGGCTTCGTGCGCCGGCAGTTCGGCGCGGAGGGGAAGGTGAAGTCGCGGGAGCTCCTCGTCGACGTCGAGCGCGCGTTCGAGCGAAACCTCGAGGACCTCGGGTGGATGGACGCGCCGACCCGCCGCGCGGCGCGGGAGAAGCTCGCGCGCGTCGCGAACAAGGTCGGCTACCCGGAGCGCTGGCGCGACTACTCCGCGCTGGAGGTGGACCGGACCTCGCTCTTCCGATCGCTCCTCGCGGCCCAGGCCTTCGAGGTCGATCGCAAGCTCTCGCAGATCGGGCAGCCGCTGGACCGCGGCGAGTGGTGGCTCCCGCCGCAGAGCGTGAACGCCTACTACGACCCGGCCCGGAACGAGATGGTCTTCCCGGCCGGGATCCTGCAGCCGCCGTTCTTCACGCAGGGTGCGCCGGACGCCGTCAACTACGGCGCGATCGGGATGATCATGGGCCACGAGCTCACCCACGGCTTCGACGACGAGGGCCGCCGGTACGACGCGGGCGGGAACCTGCGCGACTGGTGGACGCCGGCCGTGGCCGCGGAGTTCGACCGGCGGGCGACCTGCCTCGTGGACCAGTACGACGCCTACGAGGCGGTGGAGGACGTGCGGGTGAACGGCAAGCTCACGCTGGGCGAGAACATCGCCGACCTCGGGGGCGTGAAGCTCGCGCTCGCCGCGTACCACGCCCGCCGCGCCGGCCGCCCGGAGCCCGGGGTGGCGGGGTTCACGGCGGACCAGACGTTCTTCGTCGCGTTCGCGCAGTCGTGGTGCAACCTCACGCGGCCGGAGCGCGAGCGGTACTACGCGAGCATCGATCCGCACGCTCCGCCGAAGTGGCGCGTGAACGGGCCGCTCGCGAACCTGCCCGCGTTCCAGGAGGCCTTCTCCTGCCCGGCGGGGAGCCCCATGGTGCGGAGCGAGGCGCGGCGCTGCGCGCTGTGGTGACCCGGCTGCGCGCGGAGCGCCCGCGTCCGACGGCGCGCTAGCCCTGGAGCTGCTCCAGCACCGCGTCGAACACCACGTCCTCGAGGCGCTCGGCGTCCTCCTCCTCGATCCCCGCCCACTTGAACGACACGAGGGCGCTGCCGGCCTGGGGCTTCGTCTCGATCACCCGTGCGTCGCACTGGAGCGGCGCCTCCCCCGGGAGGCGGAGCGTGACCTTCACCTCCTCGCCCGGCTTCGGCGCCTTGGCGAGCACCGCCGCGAACCCTCCGGAGGAGACGGACCGGGTGGCGATCCGCAGCGTGCCGTCGAAGAAGGCGAGGTCTGCCTGGAGCGCGCGCGCGGCCCGCAGCGTCCGCCGCGGCTGCACGCCGGGCTCGAGCGCCACGTGCTGCGCGGCGAGGAGGGCGCGCGCGAGCTCGTTGCGGGCCTCCCGGTACTCGCGGAGCGCGTCTCCCGAGAGGGTCCCCTTCCGCGCCTCGGCGTGCACGGAGCGGAAGACCCGAAGCCAATCCGCGAAGCTCATGCCGGACCTCGATCGCGGCGCACCGGCCGGCCGCTGGAGGGGAGCATAACTCGTTCCATGGCCGTCCGCCGCGCCGTCCCGCCCGGCGGCTCGAGCGTCGGCGAGGTGCCCTCCGCGTCCGCCGTGGAGATCGGCTCGCCCCCGCGACGGTCCCGCGAACGGAGATCACCGGCTGTGAACAAGGGCCGGCGCGTGCTCGCGCCCAGGCTCGCCGTGGGAGCGTGCTCCCTTCAGGTGCTCACTCGCCCGGCGCCGCGTGGCGAAGGTGCGTCGGCAGCACACCTCACCTCTGGTGAAACAGGGAGTCCGAGATGAACGCGACTGTCCAGCGGCTCCGCGCCCGTCGCGGTGCGTGGGCCGCCTTGCACGCCCTCCTCGTCGTCGCGCCGGCCCTGGTGGCGGCGAGCCCCCCCATCGCACGGACGCCGCTCCCCGGCGCCGCCATCCCGCAGTTCCAGGAGCCGCTCCCCACGTTCGTGGGGGCCCGCGTCCGCGGCACGGAGCTCACGGTCCGCATGCAGGAGTTCCAGCAGAAGGTCCTCCCTGACGCGCTCTACGCCGGCCTGCCCGCGCCGTTCGACGCCGGGACGTTCGTGTGGGGCTACGCCGTCGGCGGCCGCCCCGCCCACTACCCGGGCTACACGGTCGAGGCGCGCCGCTTCGTCCCCACGAAGGTGAAGTACGTGAACGCGCTGGTCGGCGCGGGCGGAGGGCCGCCCTTCCTGCAGCAGTACCTCCCGGTCGATCAGACCCTCCACTGGGCGGATCCGCTCGGGCTCGGCTGCTTCGCCGCGCACCTCGACGTGGCGAGCTGCTTCCTCGGATATCGGGGGCCGGTCCCCGCGGTGACGCACCTCCACGGCGGCGAGGTGCCCTCGGCCTTCGACGGCGGCCCGGACCAGTGGTTCACGCCGGACGGGCGGCGCGGCGACGGGTACCGGACGCTGTTCCCCACCGCAGAGAACGCCGCGGTGTACCGGTACCCGAACACCCAGGAGGCGGCCACGCTCTGGTTCCACGACCACGCGCTGGGGGCGACCCGGCTGAACGTGTACGGAGGACTCGCGGCCTTCTACCTCCTCCGCGATCTCTGGGACACCGGCCGCGCCGACAACCCGGCGCGCCTCCCCGCGGGCGCGCAGGAGATCGAGCTCGCGATCCAGGACCGCCGGTTCGACGTCCATGGGAAGCTCCTCTATCCAGTCGAGCCGACGAACCCCGAGGTGCATCCGTCCTGGTCGCCGGAGTTCTTCGGCGACACCATCGTGGTGAACGGCGAGACCTGGCCGTATCTCGAGGTGGAACCGCGCCGCTACCGCTTCCGGATCCTGAACGGGTCGAACGCGCGCTGGTACCGCCTGATGCTGGAGGACGCGTCGGGCGCGCCGGGGCCCGTGATCTGGCAGCTCGGGACGGACGGGGGCCTGCTGGACGCGCCCGCGCCGATCGCGCCGCCGGCGCGGCTGACCCTCGGTCCCGGCGAGCGCGCCGACGTGCTCGTGGACTTCGCGCAGGTCCCGCCGGGCGCGGTGCTCACGCTCGTGAACGACGCGCCGGCTCCGTTCCCGGACGGTGACCCGGTCGACCCGGCCACGACCGGCCGCATCCTGCAGCTCCGGCGCGTCGGGGTGCGCTCCGCGATCGACACGACGTGCGACCCGGCACTCGGGACGCCGTGGGAGCAGGTCCGCGCCGCCGCCGCCCGGCCGCAGGCCTCGGACGCGAAGAGGGGAGACGGCGGAGACGCGTCGAAGAAGCCTCGCGCCTGCCTCCTGCGCCCGCTCCTCCCGATGGTGCGCCTGGCCGGGTTCGACGGAGAGGTCGCGCGCGGGGTCGAGGTCAGCACTCGGCGGCAGCTCGTGCTGAACGAGGTGATGGGGCCGGGCGGCCCGCTCGAGGTCCTCCTCAACAACACGCTCTGGTCCGGGCTCCGGCAGAGCAGCGTCCACGCCGGCTCGCCGGAGCCCGTCCCCGGGACCTCGCCGCTCGGGGGCGCGTGGCTCGCGGAGCTCCCGCGCGTCGGCTCGACCGAGGTCTGGGAGCTCGTGAACCTGACGGGTGACGCGCACCCGATCCACCTGCACCTCGTCCAGTTCCAGCTCCTCGGCCGGCAAGCCTTCGACGCGGGGGCGTACACAGCACGCTGGGAGAGCGAGTTCCCGGACGGCGCGTTCGCGCCGGGCGACGGTCCCCCGAACCCGTACGGCGTCCCGAGTGCAGACGGCGCCGTGGGAGGCAACCCGGCGGTGGGCCCGTTCCTGGTGGGCGGCACGGTCCCCCCCGACGACGGCGAGGCCGGCTGGAAGGACACGATCCAGGCGCCCCCCGGAATGATCACGCGGATCGCGGTCCGGTTCGCGCCGCAGAGCCTTCCCGTCTCCTGGGTGCGGCCGGGCGTGAACTTCTATCCGTTCGATCCCGCCCACGTCGATCCCGTCCGGCGGGACCGCTCCGGCGCGCCGGGCGGCCCGGGATACGTCTGGCACTGCCACATCCTCGAGCACGAGGACAACGAGATGATGCGGCCCTACGCAGTGGTGCGTTGACGGCCGCGAGGCCCGCGCGCCCGGCCCGGGCGCGCAGGGCTCGCACGCGCGCCGAAACCCCACGACGTCGCCGCGGCGAGCCGCTAGAGTACGGCCTCCCCTGTTCACGCGGAGGGCGGGTACTCACCGTGCACCTCGCCTGCCGCCCGGAGACGATGCCATGACGAGAGGCGTGATCGCGGCGCTGGTGGCGGTGCTCGGCGTCCTCGGCTGCGGCGGGTCGGATCCCGGAGCGCCGACGGTGCTCGCGGCGGGCGCGTCGTGCGAAGCGGACCACCAGTGCGCGACCGGCCACTGCGACGCGGGGTACTGCTGCGCCGCCGGGAGGTGCTGCCAGACGGCGTCCGAGTGTCCCGACGAGTTCCGGGCGGCGGCGACGTGCACCGACGGCGGCTCCACCACGGACTGCCAGGGGACCCGGCGCGACGCGACGTGCGAGGGGTACACCTGCGGCACGCGGGTGGTGGAGGACGACAGCGGGTGCGCCGGCGCGGTGCGCGACTGCGGCGGCTACCGCTCGGTCGCGTGCGGCGCCGCGCCCGTCCAGCCCCCGCCTGCGTGCGCGACCGCGTGCGACGGCCCGGAGGACTGCGACACGGGGTTCACCTGCCCCCAGGGCGCCTGCATCCCGCAGGCGGGCACCGGCGAGGCATGCACCGGCACGGGGCAGGGGACCTGCCATGGCGGCCTCAAGTGCCAGAACGGCGTGTGCTGCGCGGCCGGCAGCGCCACGTGCTGCACGACCCCGAACCAGGTGGCGCAGTGCGGCACCTGCATGCGGTGCGGCACCGACTACCGCTGCGCGCCGACTCCGGCGAACCAGAGGGACACGCGCTGCCCGCAAGGCACCTGTCGCCCCGGGACCTGCAACGGCAACGGCGCGTGCCTGGTGGGCGGGACGTGCTCTGGCGGGCTGTGTGGGAGCACGACGTGCCAGAGCGACGGCACCTGCGGGTGCCGGTGCACGATGACCGGCCCGAACGGCACGACCATCTACGGCTGCCCGGGCGAGACGATCTTGTACCCGTGCAGCACGGGGCCGACGACGACCGGGTACCTCAGGTTCCGGTGCTCCGACGGCTGCTCGCCGTATCCGGAGGACACGACCTGCCACTGACGCGGCGCGGGCAGCGTCCTCACCGCCCGCCCTGCACCGCAGCCGGCACGGCGCGCGGGCTCGCCGCGGCCCGGGCGGCGTCCACGCGCTCGAGGAGCCGGTGCGCCGTCTCGGATCCCTCGTCGCCCCTGGCGGCGAGGGCGCGGAG
>JAEYOU010000130.1 GCA_023411405.1 Pseudomonadota bacterium
GGCCCACGGCCTCCGGGCACCCCGCGGCCAGGAGCCGGTCGCGGGTGAGCCGGACGGGATCGACCGGCGGCCGCAGCTCCTCGTCGCGCACCTCGATCCACGCCACCTCGCGCGCCACGCGGCGCCCGCCGTTCACGATGCCGGAGGACAGGACCGCGTGGACGGCGCCGAGCGGGACGACGAGGACGCGGCCGTCGGGCGAGAGCACCGGGGCGGTCAGCGAGGGCGGCGACACGGCGGCGGTGGTAGCCGCTCGCGGTGAGGGGTGTCAAGGCTGGGCGACCGGCACCTGGTCACGGCGCGACGGTGCCGGTCGGCCGCCGGCGCTCGCTCCCGGCGGACCGGCCGGGCGTGCCCGTTCGAGTGCCGCCCGGAGCGCGCGCGCACGGTAGATCGGTCCTGCGGCCGCGGGCCCCGCGGTGCGCGTCAGGAGACCGTATGCGTCTTCACGAAGGGTTCAACCGCTCCGCGTTCTCCCAGTTCATCAACAGCACGCCGGGGCGCGTCTTCAGGCTCGTCGCCGGCCTGGGATTCCTCGTCGGCGGGTTCGTGTACCGGGATCGCGCAGTCGGGCTCGCGGCGATGGGCTGGAGCGTGCTTCCGCTGACGGCCGGCGGCTTCGACGTCTGCTACCTCAGCGCAGCCCTGGGGGGGCCGCTCTCGGGGGCGAAGATCCGGCGGCTGCGGATCTGACCCGAGGGCGTTCCGGGCGGCGACGCCCCGGGGCACCCGGCCGCGCCCTCGGCGCTTGACCTCCCCGCGCTCCCCGGAGCATCGTGCGCGCCCCATGCCCGTCCTCCGTGGCTCCGTCACGTTCGCCCGGTTCCGGCTCGCCTCGGGCAAGCCGCCCGCGGACGCTCGCCGCTTCGCCCGCGCCCTGGCGCGCGGCGCCTTCGAGCCGCTCGACCTCGAGCGCGGGGAGGACGATCGCGCGACCGGATTCGTCCGGCTGGACGACGCCGACGCGACCGACTTCTCGAGCGGCGTGCTCGAGCGCGGGCGGGCGCTGTTCGCCTGGCGCGTCGACACGCTCCGCGTCAAGGCGGCGGCGGTCCGGGCCGAGCTCGGGCGATGGGCGGTCGCGTTCGAGCGCGAGCACGGGCGGCCCCCCGCGCGCGGCGAGAAGGCGACGGCCAAGGATCAGATCCGCCACCAGCTCCGGCGCCGCGTCGAGCCGAGCTCGCGCACCTCCGACGTGAGCTGGAACCTGGAGCGCGGCGAGCTCCAGGTCTGGGCCGCCTCGCGGAAGACGGTCGAGGAGTGCGCCGCCGCCCTCGAGGCCGCCTTCGAGCTCGAGCTCGCGCCGGCCTCGGTGAGCGCGGAGGCGGTACGCAGGAAGGTCCCCGAGGCCGCGCTCGCGCCGATCGCCGAGCTCATGGGTCTCGCGGCGGAGGAGGTCGGCCGTGGGCAGGCGTGAGCAGGCGCGCGAGGAGGCTGCCTTCCTCCGCGGCGACGTGGGCGTGGACGGCGCGGCGACCCTGGCCGACGACCGGGACGCGGCGGAGAAGGAGCGGGACCAGGCGCGGGAGCAGCTCCTGCGAGGCCGGACCTGGCTCGGCCGCGAGCTGCTCACGTGGCTCCTGTGGCGCTCCGAGTCGGGCGACCCGGTGGTCGCGCTCGACGGCGCCGACGTCGTGGCCCTCTTCGTCGGGAAGGTGCTCCTGCGCGGGCTGGCGGGCGACGTGGTCGAGCTCTCGGCCCGCGGCGACGCGGCGGCCTACTCGGCCCAGGTGAAGCACGCCCTGCGGGGCGGGCTCCTGGTGCACCAGGCCCGCCTGCGGTTCACCCTCGGCGAGCGGAGCTTCGAGGCCACGCTCGACGCCGAGTTCCTCGACGTGCGCGCTGCGAAGCTCCCGGAGCTCCTCGGCGAGGAGGAGGACGACCGCGCGGCGGAGCGGCTCGGGCTGTGCGAGGAGCTCGGCGCGATCGTCGACGCGATCGTGGGCGCCTTCCTCGAGGAGCGCGCGAGCAAGACCTGGCGGCGCCGCACCGTCCCCGCCCTGATCGCGTGGATGGGGGCGACTGAGGGCGCCGGGCGAGCCGCCTCGCCCCGGTGACCCGCCCGTCGCTGCCGTTCACGAGACCTGGATGAACTCGATCAGGTTGCCGTCGGGGTCCGCGAAGTAGACCCACTGGATCCCCTTGCCGCTGTCGAACGGCCCCCCGACGAGCGGCACGCCGCGCGCCGTCAGGTCGTTCACCGTGTCTACGAGGTCCTCGGTCTCGAACGCGAGGTGGGGACAGTACGGCGGCGCGGTCTCCGGCCGCTGGAGCGGTCGCGACGCGCCGAGCCGTTGCAGCAGCTCCAGCGCGCCCGTCCCGAACGACAGGATCGCGAACGACTCGCCGTGCGCCGGGTCCGTGTCTCGAAACGTGACCTTCATCCCGAAGGTGTCTTCGTAGAAACGGATGGCGCTCGTCAGATCCGAGACCTCGAAGGCGAAGTGATGGAGCCTCACCGCTCCTCCTCTGTGCGCCCGGCGCCGCGCCGCGCCTCCGGGACACCCGGAGCCTACTCCAGATTCGCGTGCCTCCCGAACATCTCCTCGTACGTCGCGCCCCGCGCCCGCGCGAGCCGGAACACGATCGTGTCGACGAGCACGAGCAGCGCCTGCTCGAAGAGCGACCCCATCGGCTGGACCGAAGCCCGGGGCGCGGCGCCGGGCGGCGGCGACGCCTTGGGCGAGGGGGCGTCGAGGCGCAGCACCACCTCGGCGAGCTGGCCGATCGTCGCCCCCGGGACGATCGTCACGACCGCGAGCCCGGCCCCGAGACGCCGGGCCTTGCGCGCCATCGCGGCGAGGCTCTCGGTCTCGCCCGAGCCCGAGCCGACGACGAGGAGATCGCCCGCGGCGATCGCCGGCGTGGTGACGTCCCCGACGACGTGGACCTGGAGCCCGAGGTGCATGAGGCGCATCGCGAACCCGCGCATGACGAGCCCGGAGCGCCCTGCCCCCGCGACGTACACCCGCCGCGCCGCCCCGATCCTCCGCTCCAGCTCCGCGAGCGCCGCTGCGTCCACGGCCTGCAGCGCGGCCCTCACCTCGTCGAGCACGACCGCGAACTCCGGGACGATCACGGCGCGCTCCCTCCGTCGCCCCCGCCGCGCAGCGCCGCGCGGATCGCGGCGGCGGCCGCCCGCGGATCCGCCGCGCGGCTGATGGCCGAGCCGACCACGACGACGTCGGGGG
>JAEYOU010000155.1 GCA_023411405.1 Pseudomonadota bacterium
GCGGCGAGGTCGGGACGAGGCCACGCGCGGCGGCGAGGCCGAGCCCGACCGCCGCCGCGTAGAGCAGGAACCCGGCGACGTCCCGCCCGCGCTCCGGCAGCGTGAAGCGCCACCCGAGCACGAGCTGGAGCGCCGCGATCGCGAGCGCCAGGCTGCCCTCGGGCGTCAGCAGCTCGGTCACGTGCGCCTCACGCGGCGAGCGCCGGGGTCACCCGCTCGTCGTCCGAGACCTCCTTCTTCTTCCAGAGGAAGTAGACGGACGGGTAGACGAGGAGCTCGAGGAGGAAGCTCGTGACGAGGCCGCCCACCATCGGCGCCGCGATGCGCTTCATGACGTCGGAGCCGATGCCGGTGGACCACATGATCGGCAGGAGGCCCATCATCGCCGCGAAGACGGTCATCGCCTTCGGGCGGACGCGCTTCACTGCGCCGTGGACGATGGCCTCGACGAGATCGCCCCGGGTCCGCAGCAGCCCCTTCTTCTTGTACTCGTCGTGCGAGAGGTCGAGGAAGAGGAGCATGAACACCCCCGTCTCGGCGTCGAGCCCCATGAGCGCGATGAGCCCGACCCAGACCGCGATGGACATGTTGTAGTCGAGCAGCCAGAGGAGCCAGATCGCGCCGATCGCCGAGAACGGCACGGCCAGCATCACGAGCGTCGCCTTGAACGAGCTCTTCGTGTTCAGGTACAGCAGCCCGAAGATGAGCACGAGCGTGAGCGGCACGATGACCTTGAGCCGCTCCTTCACCCGGATCATGTTCTCGTACTGGCCGCTCCAGGTGAGCGAGTAGCCGGTGGGGAGCGCGAGGTCCTTCACCGCCTCCTTCGCCCGGGCGACGTAGGTGCCGACGTCGATCTGCGACGTGTCGAAGTCCACGTAGACGTACCCGGCCAGGAGCCCGTTCTCGTCGCGGATCATCGACGGGCCCTGGGTGAGCTTCACGTCGGCGATCTCCTCCATGGGGATCTGCCCCTCGCCGCTCGGCAGGGGGAGGAGCACGCGGCGGAGCGAGGCCAGGTCCTCGCGGTAGTCGCGCGCGTACCGGACGTTGATGCCGTACCGCTCGCGGCCCTCGACGGTGGTGCTCTGGTTGTCGCCGCCCACCGCGGTCATCACCATCATGTTGGCGTCGTCGACCGAGAGCCCGTAGCGCGCGAGCTGCTCCCGCTTCAGCTCGAAGTCGAGGAACCAGCCGCCCGCGACGCGCTCGGCGTAGACGCTCCGCGTCCCGGGCACCTTGCCGACCGAGGCCTCGACGTCCTTCGCGACCCGCTCCACGGTCGCGAGGTCGGCGCCCATGATCTTGATGCCGACCGGGGTGCGGATGCCGGTGGAGAGCATGTCGAGCCGCCCCTTGATCGGCATCGTCCAGGCGTTGGAGATGCCGGGGAGCTGGAGCGCCTGGTTCATCTCGCCCTCGAGCTCCTCCTGCGTGATCCGGTCGCGCCAGAACGGCCGCAGCATCGCCTTGAGCCAGTCCGGCGCCCACGACGAGTACCAGCGCGGCTTCTCGCGCCACTGGGCCTCCGGCTTGAGGATGATGGTGGTCTCCATCATCGTGAACGGCGCCGGATCGGTGGAGGTGTTGGCGCGGCCCGCCTTGCCGAACACGCGCTCCACCTCCGGGAACGTCCGCAGGATCTTGTCCTGCACCTGCAGCGCGTTCTGCGCCTCCGCGACCGACATGCCCGGCTCGACCGCGCTCGGCATGTAGAGGATGCTCCCCTCCCGGAGCGGCGGCATGAACTCGGAGCCGAGCTGCATGTAGACCGGGATCGTGCTGAGGACGAGGACGAAGCTCAGCGCGATGGTCGTCCGTGGGTGCTTGACGACCATGCGGCACGGCCCCTCGTAGATCCGGTGGAGGAGCCGCGAGACCGGGTGCCGCTCCTCCGAGTAGTACCTCCCGACGAGCGCGGAGGTGGCGAGCGACGACAGGAACCGCGGGCGGAACCGGTACGGCTCGATGCGCGCGAAGAGCATCCGCATCGCCGGATCGAGCGTGATCGCCAGCACCGCGGCGATCGCCATGGCCAGGTTCTTGGACCAGGCGAGCGGCCGGAAGAGGCGGCCCTCCTGGTCCACCAGCGTGAACACCGGCAGGAAGGCGACGGCGATGACGAGCAGCGAGAAGAAGACGCCGGGGCCCACCTCGAGCAAGGCCTCGAGGCGGACGTGGTGGAAGTCGCCCTTCTTCCCGTCTTTGATCCAGTGGTGGATCTTGTTGTAGGCGTTCTCCACCTCCACGATCGCCCCGTCGACGAGCACGCCGATCGAGATGGCGATGCCGGCGAGCGACATGAGGTTGGCGTTGAGCCCCATCAGCTTCATGGGGATGAACGCCAGCGCCACGGACACCGGGATGGTGATGATGGGGATGATCGCCGACGGCACGTGCCAGAGGAAGATGAGGATGATGATCGAGACGATGATGATCTCCTCGATCAGCTTGTGCTCCACCGTCTCGATCGCGCTCAGGATGAGATCGGCGCGGTCGTAGGTGGTGACCACCTCGACGCCCTTGGGCAGGGACGGCTTCAGCTCCTCGAGCTTCTCCTTCACCCGGTCGATGACGTTGAGCGCGTTCTCGCCCTGGCGCATCACCACGATGCCGCCGACGACGTCGCCCTCGCCGTCGAGGTCGGCCACGCCGCGACGCAGCTCGGGGCCGAGCGCGACCGTGGCCACGTCCTTCACCTTCACCGGCGTGCCGCCCTCGGCGCGCAGCACCAGGTTCTCGATGTCCGCGATGCTCTTCACGTACCCGCGGCCGCGGACCATGTACTCGCGGCCGGAGAGCTCGACGAGCCTTCCGCCCACGTCGTTGTTGCCGCTCTTCACCGCCTGGATCACGCGGTCGAGGGGGATCTTGTACGAGGCGAGCGCGTTGGGGTTGACCGTCACCTGGTACTGCCGGACCTGGCCGCCGACGGTGGCGACCTCGGAGACCCCGGGCACCGACTGGAGGGCGTAGCGCAGGAACCAGTCCTGGTACGAGCGGAGCTCGTCGGAGGCGTGCTGGCCGGTGCGGTCCACGAGCGCGTACTGGAAGATCCACCCGACGCTGGTCGCGTCGGGGCCGAGCTCGGTCTGCACGCCCTGCGGGAGCTGGGCCTGGATCTTGGAGAGGTACTCGAGGACGCGGCTCCGCGCCCAGTACATGTCCGTCCCGTCCTCGAAGATGACGTAGACGTAGCTGAACCCGAAGTCCGAGAACCCGCGGATCGCCTTCACCCGCGGCGCGCCGAGGAGCGCCGCGGTGATCGGGTACGTCACCTGGTCCTCGACGATGTCGGGGCTCCGGTCCCACTTCGAGTAGACGATCACCTGCGTGTCCGAGAGATCGGGCAGGGCGTCGAGCGGGATGTTCTTCATCGACCACCAGGCGCCCGCGAGGGCGGCGATGGTCGCCGCGATGACGAGGTACTTGTTCTCCGCGGAGAAGCGGATGATCGCCTTGATCATGGATCAGTTCCCCTGCTCCGCCCCGGCGCCCGCGCCGGCCGCGCCCGCGGCGGCGGACGGGCCGGAGGGGGCCGCGGGCGGCTGCGCCGCGGACATCGCGGCCAGCGACGCCTTGAGGCGCGACTCCGAGTCGATGAGGAAGTTGGCCCGGGTGACCACCTGCTCGCCGGCGGAGACGCCCTGCACCACCTCGACGTGCTCCCCGTCCGACGCGCCGAGCTCCACCTGCCTGGGAGCGAACTTGCCGCCGCCGAGGGCCACGAACACGACGCTCTCGGTGCCCGAGTCGATGACCGCGTCCGCCGGGATGCGCACGCCCTCGCGCCCGGCGCTCCGGAGCGTGACCTCGCCGAACATCTCCGGCTTGAGCTCGCCCGTGGGGTTCGGGAACTCGAGCCGGACGGCGACGGTCCGGGTCCGCGGGTCGAGCTGGGGAGCGATGAACGTCACCCGGCCCTCGAAGGTGCGGTTCGGGTACGCCTTCAGGGAGAGCGTCGCCGGCATCCCGACCTTCACGTGGCGCAGCTCGCGCTCGTACACGTCGGCGAGGACCCAGACGCGCGAGAGATCCACCATCTCGATCGGCATCGCGCCGGCCTCGACGCGCATGCCCGCCACCGCGTCGCGCTTCGTGATGACGCCGCTCGCGGGCGCGTGGAACGTGAGCTCCTTGTCCGGCGTGCCGGTCCGCTCCAGGCGCTCGATCGCGGCGCGGGGGACGTCCCAGAGCTCGAGCTTGCGCCGCGCGGACTCCACGAGCACGTCGCCGTCCTCGGAGGCGCCGCCCTGGCGCAGGCGCTCGCGGGTGCGCAGCGCGAGGAGGTACTCCTCCTGGGCGGCGAGGAGCTCGGGGCTGTAGAAGGAGAAGAGCGGCTGGCCCTTCTTCACCGGCTGCCCGACGAAGGCCGCGTGCGAGTGGCTGATGTAGCCGCCGACCTTGAGGTTCACGTGGTGCACGCGGGTCTCGTCCACCGCCACGCGCCCGCTGGTCCGCCACGCGCCGCCGACCTGCCCCCGCTCGGCCGGGGCGGTGCGGAGCCCGATGAGCTGCTGGCGGGCGGGGTCGATGTTCACCGAGGCGAGCCCCTCCGGCGCCGGCGTGCCCGCGGCGGCGCCGCCCCCGACCTCGTCGGAGTAGACGGGGATGTAGTCCATCCCCATCGTGTCCTTCTTCGGCTCGTGGGAGGTGTCGTCCGGATCGTGCGGGTTCCGGTAGAACAGGATCTTCCGCTCGCCGCCGGCGCTCGCCTGGGCGCCGCCGGACGGCGCCGCGGCCTCGAGCTTCACGAGGTCCATCCCGCAGATCGGACACTTGCCCGGGTGGTCCTGCACGATCGTCGGGTGCATCGGGCACTGCCACGTCTCCGCGGCGGCCGCGGTCGCGCCGCCTGGCCGGCCCTCGCCGCCGTGGTCGTGGAACCGCTCGAGGAGCGCGTTCCCCCCGACGGCGAGGGCCGCGGAGAGGAGGGCCACGAGGACGAGGGCGCCGG
Source organism: Pseudomonadota bacterium (assembly GCA_023411405.1). GTDB lineage: Bacteria > Myxococcota > Myxococcia > Myxococcales > Anaeromyxobacteraceae > Anaeromyxobacter. The sequence continues at coordinate 4,958 of JAEYOU010000155.1, forward strand.
GACCGAAGCGGCGGCCGGGCGCGCGGGGCGGAGTGGGGGTCGTGTTCTCGGAAGTCATCGCGTTCACCTATGGTTTACATG
>JAEYOU010000210.1 GCA_023411405.1 Pseudomonadota bacterium
CGCGTACTGAGCCCTGCGCCGGCGCGCGGGCGACGCGCGGGTCGGCGCGCCGGGTCCTCCCCCTGCCGCGCGGGGTCCGCGGAGCCCCACCGGCGGCGATCCAACCCTGCGGAACCCGGCCGTTTCCGCCACCCGCGTGGGTGGCCTGCGGATTGAAGTCTTGCCGCGATGCGCTACGCGCGGGAGACCTCATGTGGAACTCGCTCCGGACGAGGACGCAGCTCCTCGTCGCCTTCTCGTTTGCGCTCGCGGTCGCCGCGGCGGTCGGGCTCGTCGCCCTGGCGAGCGCGAGCGCCGTGAACCGCCGGGTCGACGCCCTCGCCCGGCGCGACCTCCCGTCGCTCGTCGCCATCGGTGAGCTGCGCGCCAACCTGAGCGCGGTCGCGTCCAGCGTCGCCGCCACGGTCGATCGCCGGCAGGTGCGGGACGATCTCGGGGCCGCGGTGAGCCGGGTCAAGGCGCGCCTGGCCGAGATGGACGCCGCGACGGTCGCGTTCGATGCCCTCGCGCGGAGCGCGGAGGAGGACGCGCTCTGGAAGGACGCCAGGGAGAAGTACGCGTCGTGGCGCGAGAAGATGGTGCGGTGCGGTGAGCTCAACGAGCAGCGCTACGCCCTCCTGTCCGACGGGTACACGTCGGGTGACCTCGAGGTGAGCTCGCTCGACGTGTCCACGTGGCGGGTGGCGCTCGACGCGGCGCCCCTGCTCGACGCCGCCGACGCGGCGTTCCTGGAGCTCTCGCGCGCGGTGCAGCGGAGGGCCGCCGAGGGGCAGCGGTCCGTGCAGGAGGCGGGGCGGAAGACGATGATCGGCTCGCTCGCCGCCTTGCTCCTCGGGGCCGCAGTCCTCGCCGTCCTCGGGGTCTTCCTCTCGCGCCGGATGGGACGGACCGTGCGTACGCTCGTCGCCGAGGCAGGGCGGCTCCGCGAGGCGGTGGCCGCGGGCGAGCTGGGCGTGCGCGGCGACCCGGCGCTCCTCCCGCCGGAGTTCCGGCCCATCATCGACGGGATGAACGAGACCCTGGACGCGTTCCAGCGGCCGTTCGCGGTGACCGCCGAGGTGGCGCAGCGGATCGGGCGGGGCGAGCTCCCGCCGAAGATCGAGGACGAGTACCAGGGCGACTTCGACGCGCTGAAGCAGAGCCTCAACGCCTGCATCGACGCGGTGAACGCGCTGGTCGAGGACGCGGGCACCCTCGCCCGCGCGGGCGTCGAGGGGCGGCTCTCGGTCCGCGCCGACGCGACGCGGCACCAGGGGGACTTCCGGAAGATCGTCCAGGGCGTGAACGACACGCTCGACGCCGTGATCGCCCCGCTCGCCGAGGCCGCGCGCTGCGTGGACGACCTCGCCCGCGGCCGGGTCCCGCCGCGCGTCACGAGCACCTACCGCGGCGACTTCGAGGCGCTGAAGACGAACCTCAACCTCTGCATCGACGCGGTGAACCTCCTCGTCGCCGACGCCGACGCGCTCGTGCAGGCCGCGGTGGTGGGCCAGCTCGGCACCCGGGCCGACGCCGCCCGCCACCAGGGCGACTTCCGGCGGATCGTCGAGGGCGTGAACGGGACGCTCGACGCGGTGATCGGGCCGCTCACCGCCGCCGCCACCTGCGTGGACCAGATCGCCCGCGGGTCGATCCCTCCGCGGATCACCGCCGGGTACCAGGGGGAGTTCGCGCGGCTGCGCGACAACCTCAACACCTGCATCGACGCGGTCAACCGGCTCGTGGCCGACGCCGACACGCTCGTGCAGGCGGCCGTGGACGGGAAGCTCTCGGTCCGCGCCCCCGCGGCGGAGCACCAGGGAGACTTCCGGCGGATCGTCGAGGGCGTGAACCGCACGCTCGACGCCGTGGTCGCGCCGGTGAACGAGGCCACCCAGGCGCTCGAACGGCTCGCGCAGCGCGACCTGCGCGCGCGGGCGACGGGCGACTGGCGCGGCGACCACGCGCGCCTCCAGGAGGCGATCAACGCCACCGCCGCCGCGCTCCACGACTCCATGGTCCAGGTGGCCACGGCGGTCGACCAGGTGTCCGGCGCCGCCCAGCAGATCGCCACCTCGGCGCAGGCGGTCGCGTCGGGCGCGAGCGAGCAGGCGGCGACGCTCGAGTCCACGACCGGCTCCCTCGAGACCGTCTCCGGGATGGTGCGGCAGTCCACGGATCACTCGCAGCAGGCGAACACCCTCGCCCGCTCGGCGCGGTCGGCCGCGGCCGCGGGCGCCCAGGCGGTCGAGGAGATGCAGGGCGCGATGGTGCGCGCCCGCGCCGCCGCGGAGGGGACCTCGCAGATCATCCGCGACGTCTCGGACATCGCCTTCCAGACGAACCTCCTCGCGCTCAACGCCGCGGTCGAGGCGGCGCGCGCCGGCGAGGCGGGGCGCGGGTTCGCGGTGGTCGCCGAGGAGGTCCGCTCGCTCGCCCTGCGCGCCAAGGAGGCCGCGACCAAGACCGAGGAGCTCATCCGCCAGTCGGTGAAGGAGGCCGGCGCGGGCGAGGCCGCCGCGAAGCGGGTGGCCGACGAGCTCGGGCAGATCGTGGGCGGCAGCGAGAAGGTGACCGCGATCATCGGCGAGATCGCCGCCGCCGCGCAGGAGCAGCAGCGCGGCATCGAGCAGGTCCGCGGCGCCGTCCACGAGATGGACAAGGTGATCCAGCAGAACGCCGCGAGCGCCGAGCAGTCCTCGGCCGCCGCCGCAGAGCTCTCCGGCGAGTCGGAGCGGCTCGCGGCGATGGTGGGCAGCTTCCACCTCGAGCGGGGCGCGAGCCCCGCGTCCCCCCCCGCCCCCCGCCCCGCGGCGCCCTGGCCCGCCATGCCCGCCTCCAGGGCCCGGGGCGCCTCCATGCCCTCGGCGGCGGCGTAGTCGCGCACGTCCTGGGTGATCTTCATCGAGCAGAAGTGCGGAC
>JAEYOU010000497.1 GCA_023411405.1 Pseudomonadota bacterium
CTTATACCCACCAGCTCGGCCTGCCGGCTGCGCGCGAGGCCCTGGCCGCCGCCTACCGCAAGCGCAACGCGCCGCACGTGGACACCGACCGGGTGTTCGTCGGCAATGGCGTGTCCGAGCTGATCGACATGACCCTGCGGGCGCTGCTCAACCCGGGCGACGAGGTGCTGGTGCCCTCGCCGGACTACCCGCTGTGGTCGGCGGCGACGATCCTCAACGACGGCCGTCCGGTGTACTACCGCTGCCCGCCGGAGAACGGCTTCATGCCCGACCCGGTGGAGGTGGAGAACCTGGTTTCCGCGCGCACCCGCGCGATCGTGCTGATCAACCCGAACAATCCCACCGGCGCGGTGTACCCGAAGGAACTGCTGGAGCGGCTGGTGGCCATCGCCCGCCGCCACGGCCTGCTGTTGCTGGTGGACGAGATCTACGACCAGGTGCTGTACGACGGCGCCGCCTTCGAGCCGCTGGCACCGATCGCCGGCGACCACCCGTGCATCACCTTCTCCGGCCTGAGCAAGGTGCACCGCGCCTGCGGCTGGCGCGTGGGCTGGGAGATCCTCACCGGCTCGCGCGAGCTCACGGCCGATTACCGCAACGCGCTGGACCTGCTGTCCGGCCTGCGCCTGTGCGCCAACGTCGGCGGCCAGTACGCGATCGCCGCGGCGGTCAACGGCCTGGACACCATCCGCGCGCTGGGCGCGCCGGGCGGCCGCCTGTACGAGACCCGCCGCGCGGTGGTGGAGGCCTGCGCCGCCAGCGAGCACCTGCACCTGGTCGAGCCGCAGGGCGCGCTGTACGCCTTCCCCTCGGTGACCGGCGCGGCCGCGCGCGGCTTCGACGACCACAAGTTCGCGCTGGAGCTGCTGGAAACCGAGCACGTGCTGATCGTGCCCGGCTCCAGCTTCAACGTGCCCTACCGCGACCACTTCCGGGTCACCCTGCTGCCCCAGGCCGAGCTGATGCGCGAGGTGTTCCAGCGCATCGACCGGGCCCTGGCGCGGCGCGCGGAGGCGGCGACCAAGGTGGTGCCGATCAAGTCCCGGAACGCGGCGGCGTAAGCGTGGCGCAGGCGTTCCTCGCCCTGGGCGACTCGTACACCATCGGCGAAGGCATCGCGGAAGACGGACGCTGGCCGGTGCAGCTGGCCGCGGCCCTGCGCGCGCAGGGCGTGGACCTGGCGCCGCCGCGGATCATCGCCACCACCGGCTGGACCACCGCCGAGCTGGATGCGGGCATCGACGCCGAACATGCCCGCGCGCCGATAGCGGGCGACCACGCGCTGGTCAGCCTGCTGGCCGGGGTCAACGACCAGTACCGCGGGCTGGACAGCGAGGGCTTCGCCGCCCGCTTCGCCGCCCTGCTGCAGCGCGCGGCCGGTTTCGCCGGTGGTGATGCGTCGCGGGTGCTGGTGCTGGGAATCCCGGACTGGGGGGTGACTCCGTTCGCCTTCGCCCAGGGACGCGACCGCGCGCTGGTGGCCCGCCAGATCGACACCTTCAACGCGATCTGCCAGGCCCAGGCCGCCGCCGCCGGCGCGCACTGGGTCGACATCGCCCCGGTCCGCCGCCAGCGCGGCGCCGACCCCGCCGGCACGCCGCACGAGCGGGATCGTGAGCGCGAGGAGGCCGAACGAGATCGCCCACGAGACCGCGCACATGATGCAGAACCGATCGAGCTGGACGTGCGAGATGTACGCGAGCACCAGGGCCCCGGCGGACATGAACGCCGCGAGCACGAACAGGAGGCCGCCCGGCCAGCTCGCGCCGGGACGCTTGCGGCCGAGCGCGCTCGCGGCGAGGCCGGCCATCGCGAGGTAGACGAGGGCGCCCCACGCGGCGATCGGCACGCCCAGGAAGACGGAGTACTTCGAGCGGGCGACGTCGGTGCAGCTCACGGTGGCGTTGACGTCGCAGAACGCCGAGCCGCCGGCCTTCGCCCGCTCGTGGATGAGCCACAGGTCGATGGCGACGCCGACGCCGGCGAGCGCGAGGACGAGCAGGGCGAGCGGCAGGGCCCGGGACGCCGGCGCGGCTTCGGGCGTGGCTCGAGGCTGGGGGCGAGTACGGGACGGGTTGGGCACGCCGGGATGCTAGCCGATCTGGCCGGTCCGCGCCCGCGTGGAATCACGGCCCGCGCGCTCTCGGAGGGGACGACGACGCGCTGCGGTTCCGTGTCGTTCCCTGGCGCGAGGCGGCGCCCTGCGTGGATGAGCGTGTGGATGGAGCGTGGAATGTGCGTGGAAGGACCGTGGACGGCCCGGCGAGGAGCTCGCCGAGCTGCGCGCCGCCCAACTTGGCCGCTCGCCCTCCTTGCGTTCGTTCACGCGTTCGCCATACTGCCCGGCACTCGAAGCGACCGTGGCGCAGCGCACCTCGCCCGTCTGGAAGGATGCAGTCGATGAGCTCTACCCCGCTCCGGATCCTGGTGGTGGAAGACGAGCCCGACATCCGCGAGCTGCTCCTCACGAGCCTCGCGGTGGAGGCCGAGGTCGAGGGTGCGGCGGATGGGCAGGAGGCGCTGGAGCGCCTGGATCGCGGCCCGCTCCCCTCGGTCATCCTGCTCGACCTCCGCATGCCCCGCCTCTCGGGAGAGGGCGTGCTCCGTGCGCTCGAGCACCGGCCGGCGCGGCCTCCCGTGGTTACGATGTCGGCCTGCACGCACGAGGCGCCGCGCGGGGCGGCGGCGCACCTCGACAAGCCTTTCACCGTGGGTGATGCGCTCAGCGTGCTGAAGCGGGTGTCATGCCAGACCTCGTCCTGACCCTCCTCGGTCCCGACCGCCCGGGCCTCGTCGAGGCGATCGCGGAGCCGATCGCGCAGCACGGCGGCAACTGGCTCGAGAGCCGGATGGCGCACCTGGCGGGGAAGTTCGCGGGGATCCTACGCATCGAGGTGCCCGCCGGCCAGGAGGCGGCGCTCGTCGCGGCGCTCCGCGGGCTCGAGGGGACCGGGCTCAAGCTCACGATCGACGCCGGGCCGTCCGCGGCCGGCCTGCCGGGGGCGCGCCCGTTCGTCCTCGACCTCGTCGGCCTCGACCGGCCGGGGATCGTCCGTGAGATCTCGCACGCGCTCGCCGAGCACGGCGTCAACATCGAGGAGCTCACCACCGATCGGACGGCGGCGCCGATGTCGGGGGAGCTCCTCTTCCGGTCGCGCGCGCGCGTCAGCGTGCCCGCCGGTGCGGATCCCGGGCGCCTGCGCGAGCGGCTGGAGCGGCTCGCCGGCGACCTCATGGTGCAGGTCAGCCTGGCCGCGCCGGAGTAGACGCGCAGGCTCGGTCCTCGGTCCCGGTCCACGGTACTCGTTCACGGTTCTCGGTCGCAGTGTGAACCGTGAACTGTACACTGTGATCCCACGGGGGCTCGGCGCGCCGAGCCCCGTCCAGGAAAGGTGAGCCACCGCATGTCCGAGTCGCGGATCGAGAAGCGCCCCTTCGGCACCCTGCCCGATGGGACCCCCGTGGACCTCTACACGCTCGAGAGCGGCCAGCTCTCCGTCGCCGTCGCGACGTACGGCGGCACGGTGGTGTCGATCCACGCGCCGGACGCCGCCGGGCGCCGGGCCGACGTGGTCCTGGGGTTCGACGACGTCGCCGGCTACCTGCAGCCGTCGAACCCGTACTTCGGCAGCCTCATCGGACGGGTCGGGAACCGGATCTCCCGCGGGCGCTTCACGCTGGAGGGCGCCGAGCACACGCTCGCGCGGAACGACGGCGAGAACCACCTGCACGGCGGGGTGGCGCGCTCGTTCGACAAGGTCGTCTGGTCGGTCCGGCCGTTCACGTCACCCCGGGGGCCGGCGCTCGAGCTCACGTACCTGTCGCGCGACGGCGAGGAGGGCTACCCGGGGAACCTCTCCGTCACGGTGGTCTACACCGTCGCGGGCGACGCGCTCCACATCGACTACGCGGCCACGACGGATCGCCCGACGCACGTGAACCTCACGAACCACGCCTACTTCAACCTCGAGGGCGAGGGCAGCGGCTCCATCGTCGACCACGAGGTGCAGATCCACGCGTCGCGCACGACGGCCGTCGGGCCGGGGCTCATCCCCACCGGCGCGCTCCGGAGCGTCGAGGGGACGCCGTTCGACTTCCGCACGCTGCGCCGCGTCGGCGACCGGATCGGCGCGGACGACACCGAGATCAAGCTCGCGCGCGGCTTCGACGGCGCGGGCGGGTACGATCACAACTGGGTCCTCGATCAGGCCGGCGCGCCGCCCTGGCCGTGCGCGCGCGTGGTCGCGCCGCGCTCCGGGCGGGTGATGGAGGTGCGCACCGCCGAGCCCGGCGTCCAGTTCTACTCCGGCAACTTCCTCGACGGCACGCTCCGGGGGAAGGCCGGGAAGGTCTACGGGCACCGCGCGGGCCTCTGCCTCGAGACCCAGCACTACCCCGACTCGCCCAACCGCCCCGAGTTCCCGAGCACGGTGCTGCGGCCCGGGGAGAAATACGCGACGACGACGAGCTATCGGTTCACGGCCGAGCGGCGGTAGCGAGGACGTCCCCGCTGCCCGTTCTCTGCGGCTCGGCCGTGACGAAGAGTGAACGTGGCGGCGGGGGCTCGGAGGCGCCCGCCGCCCTGCGCGGCGCGGCCCCACCCGGCCGGCGCGAACCCTGCCATACTGCGGGACGGGCGAGCGGGTGGCGCCGCCCATCCCGAGCGGCCCACCCGAGCGAGCAGGGTGATCCGTGTTCCTCCCGCTGGGCCTCGACACCACGCGCCTGAGCCGCCTCCCGCGCGCGGCGCTGGCGATCGCGGGCCTGTGCTTCGCGACCTTCCTGATCACCGAGTGCTCGGGGTCCGATCGCGCGCTGCGGCAGCGGGCAGAGGAGCTGGAGCGGTACCACCAGGAGCACCCGTACCTCGCGATCCCCGACCTCCTCGTCGAGCGGTTCGGGATCGAGGTCCGGCCGCAGCCGGTGCCCGAGGACCTCTCCGCGGACACCGTGCGCCGCGAGCAGGACGAGCTCCAGCTCCTGGCCGAGGAGCTCGTCGCGGCGGTGGACGATCGCCCGGAGCGCCGGTTCGCGCTCGTCCCGGAGCGGGGCGCGCTCCAGCCCGGGTGGATCACCTACCAGTTCCTGCACGGCGGGTGGATGCACCTCCTCGGCAACCTGCTCGTGTTCCTGCTGGTGGTGGGGCCGTTCCTCGAGGACGTCTGGGGCGCGCGCTTCTTCGCCGCGTTCTACCTCGCGGGCGGCGTCGTCGCGGGCGTCTTCCAGCTCCCGTTCACTCCCCCGAGCGTGCCGATCATCGGCGCGTCCGGCGCGATCGCCGCCTGCCTGGGCGCGTTCATGCTCCGCTTCGCGCACCGGAAGGTGCGCATGTTCTGGTTCCCGCTCTTCCCGATCTGGGTCATCCGCAAGCAGTTCTTCGTGCCCGCCTGGCTCTACGCGCTCTTCGGGTTCGCGATGGACACGCTCGCGCTCCGGCTCTCCGACGCCTCGGCCGGCGGGGTCGCGCACGGGGCGCACGTGGGCGGGTTCGTCTTCGGCCTCGGTGTGGCGCTCGTCCTCCGGGTCACCGGCCTCGAGGCGCGGTTCGCGCCGGAGGGCGCGGTGGCGTGGAAACAGGGCATGGCCCTGAACCGCGCGGCGGACGCGCTCGCCGCGGGCGACGTGTACGGCGCGCGCACGCGGATCCAGGAGGCGCTCGCGAAGAGCCCCGGGAACCCCGAGGCGCTGCTCGAGCTGGCGCGGCTCGAGGCGGCCGCGCTGAACGTCCCGGCGGCGACCGAGGCGCTGCAGCCCGTCCTCGCGG
>JAEYOU010000602.1 GCA_023411405.1 Pseudomonadota bacterium
CGCTTGGCAGGGCGCGAAGGTGATGGTCAGTTCGGACCCCGGCGTGACTGGTCTTCAGCGTGCCCAAGGGTTCAGCTTGCTGGCCAACACGATCTCTGGTGACCTGTTGCTTGTTTCCTCGCTGAAGCTGAGGGATCCCCTCATCGGAAAAGCGGGCGGGGGTGCCCAAGGCGCGACGCTCAGGAAGTACCCAGACGGGAGTCTGCGCACGCCCGACAGCAAGTTCGCGTCTCCGGCGGGCGCGCCCGCGCCTGGCACATCGGCGGCGAGGCAGTTCGCGACTTCTTGCGCAAGAACGGGATGGACGTCGTGTGCGAGGAGTGTGGCGTGAACGGTCCACTCGGCTTCCGAAAGTATGACGTTGTCGTCCGAGGCGCCGACGGTACTCTCAAGGGCGTGGAAGTGAAGACTTCGGTCGGAGACGCCAAGTTCAACTCGTACCAGGACTTCACGGACACGTGGGTCAACCGACTTGGAGCGCCGGGAGTGGGAAAGCTTCAAGGCCAGACTGTGACCGGCGCTTCAAAGGTCTTGCTGCCAGCAGGAGGCATGTAGCATGCGACTCGAAGTAGAGGGCCAGACTCCACGGGAGAACCCGTCTTCGGCGGAGGTGCGCGCAGCGGTTCTTGGACTGCGAAGCTACAGTCCTTCCTCGTTCGCCTCCCTCACCGATGATGGAGGAAGTTACATCCAAGTCGGCGGAGGGGGCGTTGGCTGTGTCTTGGAGCTGCGGGACGCCGAGGAGAACCGACACTATCGGGCCTATCACGACTCGCCAAGCAAGGTGTTCCCGGACGGTACGGTCTTGGCGTTCAGTGGGGGGAACGTGGCGATGAGGGCCGACGAGTGGTTCACTGTTCGTGTGGGTGCGGATGCCTTTGTTGCGTTCCTGGAGCGACGTCCTCTGCCGGAAAGTGTCCGATGGCGCGACATCTCGGAGATGTTTGAGGGCCTGCCGCGCCGATCTCGATAAGCGGAAGCTCCGGGGCTTCCGCATCGGAGATGGTCGATGCGTTCTTGCCACCTCGAGCGACCCGGATCACGCCGCCAGCCCCATGAGCGACCACCCCCTCGACCGAGACCGCATCGCGCAGCACGTGTCCTCCATCTTCGCCGATGACCTCCACGCCAAGCGCGTCGCGTCTCTGGCGAACGCCGCGGTGGGTGTCCTGGAGGGCGCCGCCCTCGGCATCCACGCCATCGGTCGGGCACTGGCGTTCGCGGCCGGCCTGGAGTCGCGGCATGCAGTGAAGCAGGTGGATCGCCTGCTCAGCAACAAGGGCATCGAGGTCTGGGAACTCTTCGGGTGCTGGGTTCCTTTCGTGGTGGGTGATCGGCAGGAGATCGTCGCGGCCTTGGACTGGACCGAGTACGACGCCGACGACCAGTCCACGCTCGTCCTCTCGATGATCACCAGCCATGGCCGAGCGACCCCGCTGCTCTGGAAGACGGTGGTGAAGTCGAAGCTCAAGGGCTGAACCAGAAGCGTGAGTTGCCAGAAGGCCGTCATCCGACGTTGATCTGCCTGCGATCCGCAGTTTTGGATGTCCTATCCGCGATCCAGACCTACGTGAGCGCCCCGGAGCTGGCGCGCTTCGCGGCCACCCATATGGCGGGCGGCGGGGAGATGCTCTCCGGTGACGCCGTCGCCGAGCTGCTCGAGACGCCGGTCGAGACCCACGACTTCCGCGGCCAGCGGTACGGGCTCGGCCTCACCTCGCTCGACGGGCCCTGGGAGCGCGTCCTCTCCCACGGCGGCAACGACGGGCGCTTCTCCGCCCGGTGGCCTTCGTCCCGGCCCGCCGCTTCGGCGTGGTCGTGCTCTTGAACAGCGGCGAGGGCGCGGCCGAGCGGATCGCGGCCGAGGCGCTGCGGCTCTTCGTCGGCACCGACGATGGGCTCGTCTACCCCCACATCGATCGCGGCGAGCGCAGGCCTCCTGCCCTCCTCGCTGCCGAGGTACGTGGGGACCTACCTCGATCCGCTCCAGTGGGGCCGGGTGGCGATCTCGATCGACGGCGGCCAGCTCGTGGCCGACCTCCTGGACTTCGAGGTGACCCCGAGGGCGATCCTGTGGCCCACCGGCGGCGACGCGTTCGCGGCGGTATCCGAGGCGCTCCCCGAGAACACCGGGCTCTACTTCTGGTTCGGCGAGGACCCGGCGACGGCCGCCCGCATCGTCTCGCGGCTGGGCGTGTTCACGCGGGTGCCTTGAGGCCGATTCACCAGGCGGGCTCGGGCACCGGCGCGGGGACGAGCTGATGGAAGGGCATGCCGAGCTCTCCACGGCCATTCGAGCCCCAGGTCCAGAGCGTGCCGTCCGATCGAACGCCCGCCGAGCTGGCGATCGTGACCGCGACCGAGACGAATCCCGGGCCGACGGGGGCGAAGGTCGTCTGATCGATCGGCGTCGAGGGCCCGAGCCCGAGTGCGGCAGTGTGAAGTCCGGCGGCGTACAGGGTACCGCCCGTCCCCAGGGCCATCGAATGAGACCTGCCGAACACCACGTGCGCGAACCCCGTACCCACGGGCCACGGCACGGCGCGCGGGTACGTGTCGCCGAGCCCGAGCTCACCGTCCATGTTCGCACCCCACGTCATCAGGGTTCCGTCGAGCTTGATGGCGGCGGAATGCCCATACCCGGCCGCGACGTGCACGTAGCCGCCAGCGACGCGTGTCGGGAACCGGAGGTCGCCGGGTGGGCCGCCCACCGTTTCCGAGGCGTTCATGCCCCAGGTCCAGAGGCTGCCGTCGTCCTTCACCGCCACCATGGTTCGACCGGCCGCCGCCGCGGCCACGTAACCGGCGCCGAGCCGCGCCGGCGCGGGTTCGTCCCTCCACGGCCCCGTCCCGAGGGCCCCTCCGGAGTTGCTCCCCCACACCCATAGTGAACCATCGGTCTTGAGCGCAACCGAGTTGTACGGGCCCGTCGAGACGCTCGCGAACCCGGCACCGATCAGGGTGGGGACCGCGCGTGGGAGCGCGTCTCCCGTTCCGAGCTGCTGGTCCTGGTTCGCGCCCCAGGCCCACAGCGACCCGTCGGCCTTGATCCCGAAGGAGTGGTTCTCGCTGGCTGCGACCGAGGTGAACCCGGTTCCGATCTCCGTCGGGACCGCGCGAGGGCTCGCGTCGCCCGTGCCGAGCTGACCTGCGCCGTTCTCTCCCCAGGAGACCAGCGTGCCGTCGAGCCTCACCGCCAGGACGTGGTGTTGACCGGCTGCCACGCTCGCGTAGCCCAAGCCGATCCGGACGGGAAGCGGTTGCGAGTAGGCCGGCACCGTCCCGCCGAGCTGCCCCTCTCGCCCGTTGCCCCAGGCCCACAGGGTGCCGTCATCTGCGATGGCGAAGCTGTCCCACTGACCGGCTTCGGCGCGAGCGAAGCCGGTGCCCACCAGGACGGGCGCGAGTCGATCGTCGGTGCCACCATGGCCGAGCCGTCCCCACTCCCCGCGGCCGAAGGCGAGCAGCCCGCCGTCGCTCCTCAGCGCCAGCGAGTGATCGCTGCCGGCGGCCACGGCGGCGTACCCCGTGCCGATGGTCACGAGCTCGGGGTGATCCGCGTTGTCTCCCGTCCCGAGCGCCCCGTACACGTTCTCCCCGCACGCGAGCAGCGTCCCGTCGCGGCGCACCGCGAGCGTGTGGTAGTCACCCGCCGCTGCCGTCGCGAAGCCCGTCCCGACCACGGCGGGGCTCACTCGGGAGCTCGTGTCGCCCGTGCCGAGTTGCCCCCGCGTGTTGCCGCCCCAGGCGAGCAGCGTCCCGTCGGTCCTGACCGCGACCATGTGCCGGAAACCGACTGCGACCTCGGCGTACCCGGTCCCGATCCGGTAGGGGCGCGACCAGTCCAGCGTGGATCCGGTACCGAGCTGTCCGTACGCTCCGTTGCCCCACGTGTAGAGCGCTCCTTCGCGGTCGATCGCAGCGGAGGCCTCGTCGCCCGCAGCCACGGCGCGAAACCCCGTGCCGATCTGCACGGGCGCCTCGCGCTGCGTGGTCGTACCATCGCCGAGCTGCCCCTCCACGTTGTAGCCCCAAGCCCAGAGCGTCCCGTCGGCCTTCACGGCGAGGGTGTGGGACGCGCCCGCCGCAACCGCGACGAAGCCGGCGCCGATCCGCGTGGGGGCCGCGCGGTCGACCGTATCACCCGTCCCGAGCTGCCCCAGCCAGTTCAGACCCCACGCCCACAGGGTCCCGTCGGCCTTGAGCCCTACGGTGTGGTACCGACCCGCCGCGATCTGGATCCAGCCCGTGCACGTCACGACGACGTCCGTGACCGGAGCGGCGCCGACTGTGCCCTCGGCGTTCGCCACGGCGCAGGACTGGCCGCGGGGCTGGACCTTCACGGTCACCGCGTACGGCGTTCCCGGGAGGACCCTGGGCCCGAAGGCGAAGGACGTTGCTCCGGCGCCGACCGCCAGTTCGGGGAGACCGGGCGACGCGAGGACGAGCCCGGGCACGACCAGGTCGGCGACCGTGCCACCGATCGCGTATGCGGGCGCGAAAGCGATCGGCGGGCGCTGCGCGATCACCACCTGCGCGGCGCCGGGGGCCGCGGTGGCGGTGACGATGCCCTCGCCCACCGTCGAGGAGGTGAGCGTGAACGCGGCGAGGCCCTCGGCGTCGGTGGTGGCCGTGGAGGGGGAGATCGTCGCGACCGCCGAGCAGTCGAGCGAGACCGACACGCCCGGGAGCGGACGTCCCAGGCCGTCCTTCAGCGCGACGATCGCGGTCGCGGCGGTCGCGCCATCCGCCGGAACGACGGCCGGAGTGACCGCCACGCTGGACGCGCCGGGGTCGGCCGGCGCAGCCGTGAAGGTGACGTCGGTCTGCGCCACCACCAGGGTGCCCACACGGGCGGAGACCGTCTGCACCCCCGCGCCCCGCGCCGTCATGGTGCCCGAGGTCGTGCCGTCGGCGCCCGTCACCGTGGTCGGCCCCATGAACTGGGCCTCGCCGGTCGACGAGAAGGTCACCGTCCGACCGGCCACCCGGTTCCCGAACCTGTCGCCCAGGGTGACGGTGAGCGTCACGGGCGTGCCGTCGTCGGTCGTCGAGGTGGGCGAGGCCAGGAGCGACGAGCCGGCGGGATCGGGCGGGCCGGCGACGAAGGAGATCGGCAGCTCGAGCGACGCGTCCGCGAAGGTCGCGACCACGGTGGCGCTCCCCGCGACGGTGGAGCCGACGAACGCGCCGGCGCGGCCGTCGGCGCCGGTGTGGGTGGCGGCCGCGAAGACCGAGGCCCCTTCCGCCCGGAACTGGATCTCGAGCTCCGGGACCGGGTTCCCGTATGCATCCCGGACGATGACGGCGACGTCCACCCCGGTCCCGTCCGCCACCACCGGCCCCGGGGGACCGACCGCAGTGGACGTGCTCGGCTCCGGCGATGCGGGCCGGACCGTCACGGTCGCCACCTCTTCGAGCGGTACACCGTCGGCGGTGACCGTGATCGTGCGCTCGCCCGCGGCCGTGCCGCCGGCGGTGGCGGTGGTCGTGCCATCCTCGGCGGCGCTCCCCGAGGTGAGGGTGTCGCCCGCGACCGACGAGTCGAGCGTCACGAGAGCATCGGGCACGGGGTTCCCGAACGGATCGACGACGACCACCGAGATCGTGGAGGGCGACCCGCCCGCCACCACGACGGCCGGGGAGGCCTGCACGCGGGAATTTGCGGACGACGGCGCCGCCGCGGCGATGTCGAACGACGCGCTGGAGCGGGTGGCGGTGCCGCTCGTCGCGACGACGGTGTAACCGCGACCGGCACGCGACATGAGGAGGATCGGGAACGAGGCCACGCCGGACGCGTCGGTCTCCGCGGGCGCTCCGCCGACGAGCACTGCCTCCGGCGAGCCTCCCTGGAGCGCGAGCGCCACGGTCGCCCCGCGGACGGGGTTGGCTTGCGCGTCCGAAACACCGACGGCGACGCCGAACGGCGTCCCTGCGACGCCGCCCGTGGGCTGCGTCGTGAAGGTGATGGACGCGGGCGGACCGGCGACGAACGTCGCCGTGGCGTGCTGCGCGACGGCCACCCCGCCGATGGAGACCGAGAGGTCCACGGCCCCCGCAGTCATCGAGGTGAGCGTCACCGCCGCCGTGCCGTCGGAGCCCGTCCTCGCCGTCGGGGAGGAGAGCGTGCTCGGGACACCCGAGGCGACGAAGGTGGCCATGCGCCCGGCGAGCGGCGCGCCGCGGCCGTCCCGCGCCGTCGCGGTCACGGTCACGGTCGCCACCCCGTCGGCGGTCGCGGCGGACGGGCTCGCGACGAGCGTGGAACGCGCGGCGTTCACCTCGGGCTTGCTGGTCGACGCGGGACCGCAGGCGGCGAGCGCGAGACCGAACGCGGCCAGGCGGACGCGGCGACCGACGCGGATCATGGATCCCCTCCTCAGGGAAGCGACTGCCCGTTGCTCCGTGGCTTCGTAGCCTACACGTTCGCCGCGCCCGTTGGCGATGGCGCAGGTCGACAGGCACTGAGACAGCGGCGCAGGTGGTTCCGTTCACGGATCGAGAGCGACCGTCGTCCCTCGATTCAGCGACGCCCTCACCCCGGCCCGGGGCGTACCTGAGCATCCGCACCTCGAGCGGCCCGTTCCACAGCCGGTGATCCACCTCGGGCCGGAGCGGGCGGGTTCGAGACCAGCGTCCCCTCCGCGGCGATGGGCGCGAGGTCCCGCGCGTCGACCTTCTCGATCACCACGTCCGCGGCGAGCCCCGCGGCGGCGACGTTCCTCACGAGCGCCGCGATCGCCTTCGGGTGCCCGTCGCGCGCCACGTTGGGCGCCGGCGCCCGGGGCAGCGCGGCGGCGGCCGCCTCGGACTTCATCCGGTCCCAGGCTGACTGCGGGCCGCCGCGGTACATCGGCCAGCGCTGGAACCCGAAGGCGCGCCCGAGGCCGGGGGCGATCCGCCGGGCGCTCAGCGCGTGCTCGGTGGCGAGCGTTCCGGAACCGGCCATCGGATCGAGGTGGAAGCCGGGGATCGACCTGGCCGAGGAGGAGCACCGCCGCGGCCAGGGTCTCCTTGAGCGGCGCCTCGGTCATGGCGGCGCGGTAGCCGCGCCGGTGGAGCGGCGCGCCGACGAGGTCGAGCGAGAGGGTCGCCTCGTCCCCGCGTCGAGCGGCGCCGCGTGCTCGCGCTCCCGTTCGAGCGGCGCTGCGATCCAGGGCGCGGGTGGACAGGCGATCCCCCGGACCCGCCTGCCCACTCACCAGTCGGGCCTGACGATCACGATCCTCCGCCGCCCCACCTGGAACCGCTCCAGCCGGCGATAGCCCTCGTGCGCCGCCTTCTGCGCCTTGTCGGACGCGATCGCGACGACGGTCCCGGGCGCCACGACCCCGCGCAGCGCCTCGAGCAGCGACCAGAGCGGCGGCGCGTCCTCGCGCGGCGGCGCACGCTCGACGCCCTCCCACCGCGAGCTCCAACCGTACGGAACGTCGGCGAACACGACGTCCACGACCTGGCCGCCGAGGCCGCGCTCGAGCGCACCGCGGTCGAGCGCGTTCGCGCGGAACACCCGCGTCGTGAGCGGGTGCCGGTCCGCGGACGCAGCGACCTGCTCCCGCAGGCGGCTGGCGCTCTCGAGCGCCTCCCGGTGCGACTCCTTCCCGTACCGCGCGTGCAGGTCCTCGAGCTCCCGGATCCGCGCGTCCATGCCTTCGAGCCCGAGCAGGGCGAGGTTCCGCTCCGCGGTCCCGAGGACCGCCGGGTCGACGTCCGACGCGAGGATCCTCCGGATCGCCCCGCGGTGCAGGAAGCCCATCACCGCGAGGTGGTAGGCGGCCCCGCAGCACGGATCGTAGACGGTGCAGGGCGCGGCGCCGGGCGGGCGGGCCTCGCGCAGCGCGAGGCACCGCCGGAGCACCTCGTCCGCGAGCCGGACCGGGAACGCGGGGTGTCCCGGCAGGCCGTGGATCACCCTGCCGCTCGCGAGGTCCGAGTGATCTGCCGCCTCGGTCGCGAACCGGTAGGCCACCGCTCACCCCCACTGCACCGCGTGCCGCCCCGCGAGGCTCCGGGCCGTGAGCGTCCCGCGGAGCGTCCCCGACGCGGGCAGCGCCACCTCGGTGGCCTCGGGGAGGGTGAGCCAGTTCTCGAGCAGCGACAGCCCGCCGCCGGCGTCGAAGAGGAAGAGATCGACCACCGGCGCGTCGGTCCGCAGGAGGAGCCGGTCGCCCGCGAGCCGCGCGGAGATCGTCGCCGCCGCGAGCCGCGCGTCCTTCGGCTCGACGAGGAGCCGGAACGTCCGGGTCCCGGCGAACGTCGCGACGACGAGGGTCGTCGTCGGCTCGAACGCCCCCGCCTCCACCTCGAACACCATCCGCCGCTCCCCGGGCGCGAGCTCCACCTCCTCCTCCCACGCGGCCAGGACCGCGCCGTCGAGCGTCCCGCGCGCCTCGAGCCGCGCCGTCCCGCCCACCGGCGCGGACGCGTTGTCGAGCTGCACCCAGAGGCGCATCGAGTCGCCGGCGCGCTCGAGCGACGCGAGCGCGGGGGCGTAGAGCCGCCGGAGCTCCTGCCCGGCGCACTTCTCCTGGCCCTGACCGTCCACGACCGACCAGCTCTGCACCGGCCAGCAGTCGTTGAGCTGCCACACGAGCGTCCCGCGGCAGAGCGGCGAGCGCCGCCAGTGCTCGATCCCGTGCCGGAGCGCGTCCCGCTGGTTGAGCTGGGTGAAGTACGCCCACTCCTCGAGGTCGCGCGCGGCGGGGTAGTGGAGCTCGACCATGGCGCGGAAGGTCTCGAGCGGCTTGGCCGTCTTGTCGTGCCAGCGCGCGACGCGGTCGTCCACCGGGAGTCGCAGCGGATCGGGGTCGCCGCCGGCGAACATCCGGCGGAGCGCGGCGTGCCCGGGCGCGGCGGCGAAGCCGAACTCGGAGCAGAACCGCGCCGTGGAGCCGGAGTAGAACGCCCAGTCTCCGCGCCCGTGCCACACGTCCCAGCAGTGCTGATCGCCCGTCCCGCCGGCGTTGATCGGCGCGCCGCCGAGCGGCGAGCCGGCGACGTAGGGGCGCTCGCCGTCCTCCGCGCCGACGACCTCGGGGAGCACGCGGTCGTAGATCTCCGCGCCGTACAGGCGCGGCGGGTGGCGCGCCGGGTCCTCCCACCCGTCCTGGAACATGAGCTGGTTCTCGTTGTTGCCGCACCAGAGCGCGAGGCTCGGGTGGTTCCGGAGCCGCCGCACGGCGGCCGCCGCCTCGCCGCGCGCCACCTCGAGCGCCGCCGCGTCGTCCGGGTAGTAGCTGCACGCGTACGTGAAGTCCTGCCAGACGAGGAGCCCGAGCTCGTCGCAGGCGTCGTAGAAGGCGTCGCTCTCGTAGAGCCCGCCGCCCCAGACGCGGAGCATGTTCATGTTCATCGCCCGCGCCCGGAGGAGCTGGGCGCGCAGGCGGCGCGGCTCGATCGCCGACGGGAACGAGTGGTCGGGGATCCAGTTCGCGCCCACGCACCAGACCGGCTGGCCGTTGACGGCGAGCTCGAACGCCGCGCCGGCCTCGTCCGGCTCCTGGCGGAGCTCGACCGTGCGGAACCCGAGCCGCGTCCGCCGGCGATCGCGCGCGGTCCGCTCCGCGTCCGCGCGCGACGTCGTCCCCGCGGGCACGAGGAAGCTCTCGAGCAGGTGCAGCCGCTGCGGGCCCAGCCCGGCCGGCCACCAGCGCTCCGGGTCCGCGAGCAGCGCGGGCTCGCCGTCGCGGAGCGGCGCCTCGCGGCCCTCGAGGAAGTGGAGCACCTCGAGCGGCTCGCCCGCCTCCTCGTGGGTGGCGTCGACGGTCAGGGCGACCTCTCCGCCCGGTGCGTGCCGCTGGCGGCAGCGGACCCCCGTGAGCCGCCCCGCGTGCTCGACGAGCACCACCGGCTGCCAGATCCCCGCGGACACGAGCCGCGGCCCCCAGTCCCAGCCGAACATGTACTGCGCCTTGCGGACGAAGGCCTGCTCGTCGAACCGCAGCGTCGCCGGCGGGAGGCCTTCCCACTCGAGGTACCGGGCGCGGCGCTCGCGGCCGACGCGGACCGCCGACGCGAGCTCGACGCGCAGCTCGTTCACGGGCTGCAGGAGGTCGGTCACGTCGAGCTCGAGCGGCACGAACATGTCGTCGTGCTGCGCGAGCTCGGCGCCGTTCAGGAAGACCCGCGCCACCGTGTCGAGCCCCTCGAACCGCAGGACGCGGCGGGGGAGGGCAGGGTCCGGCGTGTAGGCGAACGTCGTCCGGTAGACCCAGTCCTCCTCGTCGACCCACTGCACCCCGAGCTCGTGCAGGCCGCGGAACGGATCGGCGATCACGCGGTGTCGCTCGAGGTCGAGGTGGACGTGGCCGGGGACGCGCGCGGGCAGCCACCCCAGGGCGCTCGTGCCCAGCCGCGCCGAGGGAGCGAGCCAGCGCCTCGCAGCGAGCTGCCAGCCGTCGTGGAGCGAAGAGGTCCGGAGCATTGTGGGACAAGGTATTCGGAAGCGGGACGGAAGAGAACGACGAGCGACGCGCGGCCCTTCGATGCTAGAACCGTCGGTCGATGGCACGAGCGAAGAAGCGCGACGCGAGGGTCACCCGAAACGCTGCTCGCCGCACCACCCGGAAGGTGCGCCCGCAGAGGCGCAAGGCGGGCGCGCCCTTCCCGGAGGGCTTCCTCTGGGGGGCGGCGACGGCGGCGTACCAGATCGAAGGGGCGATCGAGGAGGACGGCCGGGCGCCGTCCATCTGGGACCTGTTCTCTGCGCGGCCCGGCGCCGTCACCGACGGCGACACCGGCGCGGTGGCGTGCGACCACTACCACCGCCACCGCGAGGACGTCGCGCTCATGAAGCGCCTCGGGCTCCGGGCGTACCGGTTCAGCGTCGCCTGGTCCCGCGTCCTGCCCGGAGGCACGGGGGCGCTCAACGAGAAGGGGCTCGACTTCTACGACCGGCTCGTCGACGACCTGCTCCGCGCCCGCGTCGAGCCGAACCTGACGCTCTACCACTGGGACCTGCCGGTCGCGCTCCACGAGCGCGGCGGGTGGCTGAACCGCGACGTCGCGAGCTGGTTCGCCGACTACGCGACCGCCGTCGCGCGGCGGCTCGGCGACCGCGTGAAGCGCTGGGGCACGCTCAACGAGCCCCCCGTGTTCGTCACGTTCGGCTACGACGAGGGCAAGCACGCCCCCGGCGAGCGCCGGTCCCGCCGCGAGGTGCTCCTCGCCGCGCACAACGCCATGCGCGCGCACGCCCGCGCGGTGCGGGCGCTCCGCGCCGCCGTCCCGGAGGGGAAGCTCGGGTGGGCGCTCAACATCGCGCCGACGATCCCGGCGAGCGAGTCCCCCGCCGACGTGGAGGCCGCCCGCCAGGCGCTCTTCCGCGTGCACGACGGTCCGCTCTGGCCCCCTGCGTGGTGGAACGATCCTGTGCTGGAGGGCCGCTACCCCGAGGACGGCCTGGCGCTGTACCGCGCGGACTTGCCGGAGGGGTGGGAGGCCGACCTCGCCGAGATGAAGCAGCCGCTCGACTGGCTCGGCCTCAACATCTACTCCGGGTCCCTCTGGCGCGCCGGCGCGGACGGCGCGCCAGAGCACGTCCCGCTCCCGACCGGCTACCCGCGCTCGGCGGTGATCTGGCAGCGCATCCTCCCGCAAGCGCTCTACTGGGGTCCGCGCTACTTCCACGAACGGACGGGCCTCCCGATCCACATCACCGAGAACGGCCTCTCGACCCGCGAGTGGATCTCGCTCGACGGGGCGGTCCACGATCCGGAGCGGGTGGACTACCTGCACCGCGTGCTCCTCGAGATCGCGCGCGCCCGCCGCGACGGGGTGCCCGTGGACGGGTACTACCACTGGTCGCTCATGGACAACTTCGAATGGGCCGAGGGGTACAAGGAGCGGTTCGGCCTCGTGTACGTGGACTACGCGACCCAGCGGCGCATCCCGAAGGACTCGTTCGCGTTCTACCGGAAGGTGATCGCGAGCCAGGGGCGTGCGCTGCTCGGGAGGACGAAGCTGCCCGCGACGCAGGTGACGGACGAGGGGTGAAGGAGGCGCAAGGCTTCCCCGTGCCAAGACCCTACTTCGATCGCCCGGCCCCCTGGCTCGTCGCCCACCGCGGCGGGAGCCTGCTCGCGCCCGAGAACACCTTCGCCGCGTTCGACCGCGCCCAGGAGCTCGGGGCGGACGCCGTCGAGACCGACGTGCGGCTGACGAAGGACGGCGCCGTCGTCGTCTTCCACGACGACGACACCGCGCGCCTGCTCGGCGCGCCGGGCACGATCGAGGGGCGGACGCTGGACGAGCTCCGCCGGCTCGACGCGGGCGGCCGGTTCACGCCCGACGGCGGGGAGACGTTCCCGTTCCGCGGCGAGGGCCTCCGCGTGCCGACGCTCGCGGAGGTCTTCGCCCGGTACCCGGAGATGCGGTTCAACATCGACGCGAAGCTCGACGACGCGGCGCTCGCGCGCGCGCTCGCCGGCGTCGTGGCCGCCGCGGGGGCGGAGGACCGCGTCTGCCTCGGCTCGTTCTTCGACGCGCAGGCGGATCGGCTGGGCGTGCTCGCCCCGCGCTGTGCCCGCTACTTCCCGCAGGACGCCGCGACCTGCCACGTCCTGGCCGCCCGCGCGGGCGCCGTGGGCGAGAGCTGCCCCGGCGGCTACGACCTCGCCGACCTTCCGCATCGGCTCGGCGAGACCGTCGTGGTGAACGCCGACGTCCTGGCCCACTTCCACCGGCTCGGCGTGCCGGTCCACGTGTGGACCGTGGACGACGAGGTCGACATGCGCGAGCTCCTCGCGCTCGGCGTGGACGGGATCGTCACGGACCGGCCCGACGTGCTGAAGCGCGTGCTGGGGCGCTGCTGAGCGACGCCGCCCATCCCGCGCCCCCGATCGGGAACCCGCGTCGACGTTCATTTGACTCGGACGGGTGCGCCGCACAAAACCACGGCATGCCCGACGGCGAAAGTTCACTGGTGGAGGAGATCCGGCGGCTCGGCCGGTTCCTGGGCGAGACGCTCGCGGAGCTCCGTGGCCCCGGCGCGCTCGAGCGCATCGAGCAGACGCGCCAGGCCGCGGTCGCGCTCCGGCAGGGGAAGCTCCCCGGCGGCCGCGACGCCTTCGCGGCGGGGATCGGCGCCCTCGAGCTCGGTGACCTCACGCTCCTCGCCGAGGGGTTCACCGACTTCTTCCACCTCATCAACGCCGCCGAGGAGCAGCACCGTTCGCGCGCGCTCCGCGCCCGCGACGGCGCAGGTGCGCCGGTGGACGCGTCCCTCGCGGCCGCGTGCGCCGAGCTCCGCCAGGCGGGCGCCGGGCCGGAGGAGGTGCAGGCCCTGCTCGACCGCGCCCTGGTGATGCCGGTCCTCACCGCGCACCCCACCGAGGCCCGCCGGCGCACCGTGCTCGATCACCTCGACCGCGTCTCGCGCCTGCTCGCCGCGCTCGACGATCCGCGGGCGGGCGTGCGCGAGAGGGCCGCGCTCGAGGAGCGGCTGCGCGAGGCGGTGACCGGGCTCGTGGCCACGCGCACGTCGCGCACGGTCCGGCCCACCGCGCTCGACGAGGTGCGGGCCGGCCTCGTGGTGTTCGAGCGGACCCTCCTCGACGCCGTCCCCGAGATCTACCGGGCGCTCGCGCGCGGCCTCGCGGAGCAGTGGCCCGGCGCGGACCTCCGCATCCCGCCGTTCCTCCGGTTCGGCACCTGGATCGGCGGCGATCGCGACGGGAACCCGTTCGTCACCGCCGAGGTGACCCGCGCGGCCCTGGAGCGGCAGCGGGCGGTGGTGCTCGCGCGCTACGCCGCCGACCTGCGCCGCCTCCAGGCCGAGCTGTCCGCCTCGTCGGCCGGCATGCCGCCGGCCGCGCGCGAGCGGCTCGAGG